>PLZT01000071.1 GCA_003152255.1 Methylocystaceae bacterium
GCCGGCTTGCGTCGGAATTCGCAATGACGGCCTCGACTCGATGATTGCGCGGGATGAAGCAAGGATTCGCGCGTCTCATTGCGGCTTGGCGCTGTGCGCCATCCTGCGGCTCTTGGCCGAGGCGGAAACGCCACCGAACAGCCCACTCATCATAGGCGGCAGGATTCTCAAAGAGGCTCCGCACGGCTTCATCGGCCTCGCGGCTTGCGGCTGCGTCGCAGAGTTTCCGGAATGTCAGTGTGAAGTCGGCCTTGTTGGCGGCCATCCGATCGAGTAGATCCTGCGAAAGTGCGACATCGCTGTCCTGCTCGATTGTCAAACCCAGCTTCCGTCTCAGGCCGCCGATATAGGCGGAGTTGAAGTGATCTGCAAAAGCGGAGAGCGACTCCTTTGCCTGCTCAAGCGCCTCGTCCTGATCATCCGCGAGGAGTGGGATGAGACACTCCGCAAGGCGCGCGAGATTCCAATGAGCGATACTGGGCTGATTGGAATAAGCGTAGCGCCCATAGTGATCGATCGAGCTGAAAACGGTCGCGGGGTCATAGGCGTCCATGAAGGCGCATGGACCATAATCAATGGTCTCGCCTGACACCGACATATTGTCGGTGTTCATGACGCCGTGAATGAAGCCGACAAGCAGCCAGCGTGCGACGAGGATCGCTTGTCTTTCGATCACACCGTCAAGGAAAGCTCTATATGGCTGGGGCGCGCTCGCCGCCTCGGGATAGTGCCGAGCGATGGCATAGTGGACTAGACGGCGCACATCGTCGACATTACCGCTGGCCGCGAAAAACTGGAACGTGCCAATACGGATGTGGCTCGACGCCACACGCGCCAGGATGGCCCCGGGGTGTTCCGTCTCTCGCATAACGCTCTCGCCCGTCATCACAGCGGCAAGTGCGCGAGTGGTCGGAATGCCGAGCCTAGCCATGGCCTCGCTGACGATATACTCGCGCAAGACGGGACCGAGCGCCGCTCTCCCATCTCCGCGCCGCGAAAACGGCGTGAGGCCGGAGCCCTTGAGCTGAATATCGCGGCGCACGCCATCCAGGTCGACCACTTCGCCGAGCAGGATCGCCCGCCCGTCGCCAAGCTGCGGGACAAACTTACCGAACTGGTGTCCCGCGTAAGCCATTGCGATTGGCTCCGCGCCATCAGGGATACGCTTGCCGCTGAGGACCTCGACGCCCTCAGGCGTGGTGAGCGCATCAGGATCTAGCCCCAATTGTGCGGCTAGTTCCCTGTTGAGCGCGATAAGCCGAGGCGCTGACACGGGTGTCGGGAAAACCCTCGCATGGAACGAGCTGGGTAGCCGGGCGTAGGAGTTATCGAACTGAATGTGCGCCGTCATTGGGAAGTGATCTCCTGGGCGCCAGATTAGGTCATATAATCTCTTTGGACCTGTTTGACGAACGAACTTGCGATTAAAGTTTTCTTCGTCCTTCGCACGCCACCATGCCGCATCATGCCTTGCGGACCTCCGAGCCACTCGCTGTTGAATGTCTGCAAGAAGTTTTGTGTCACGAGAACGAACAGCCTCGGAAAATCCCTATAAATCGGTCGATAGGGCATATCAGGACAAACGCCCTATCGAAAAACGCCGCCATGCGCGGCGCGCGGATGGGTCACGCGGCGATCAGCTCTGCCAGCCATCGGCGCCAACACACCATGTGACGCGCTAGTGCGCCGCTGATACGTGCCGAAGCGTCATTCATCGCGGTCACGAGCAACATGATCTCTAAAGGAAGCGGAAGCCGGCGCGGCGTGTCCGTTTACGAACGTTCGTTTATGCGCACGCGGAGAAGCCCAGAGGGCTTGAATGTCACGACGCGCCGCGCCGAGACCGTGGCGGGGATTCCGGTCTTTGGATTGCGTGCAGGACGTTCGTTCTTCGAGCGCACATGGAAGGAGCCAAAGGATCGGAGCTTGAGGTCCTCTCCCGAAACGATCACGTCGATGATTTCCGTCAGAACCGCGTCCACGATGTCCGCCGATTCTGCGCGCGAAAGGCCGACACGCCGAAGTACGGCGTCGGCGAGATCAGCGCGCGTCAAGCTGCCCGAATCCCTGCTGGGCGCATCCGTCGGAGACAGCATCAAATCCTCCATTCAGCGATGGTCTTTGTTCGGTCGATAGCAGGGCCCGCAGGCCGCGTCACCTTGAGTTGATGGTGATTTCGACAGTGGCGTCCGGCCCGAAATCATCGCTGTCATGAGCATGATGCTCCGCGAACCAGTGGCCTATACCACGCCTAACCTCGGCGATAAAATCGAGGTCGCGCTCCTCGGCCAAGTGTCCGAGATCGCAGATCAGGTCTGCGATGGCGTGCTCTTCAATGGTGCCGCAGCGCCGCTGAAAAACCGCGAGCGCCTCGGCGGCAGATGCAATGTGTTTGGCTTTATCGATCATGCTCCCCTCGACCACACCATCGCTTAGGCGACGTGTTTGCTAGTTCGATTTTTCTGGCAAGACGACGGCGCGCGTGGAGCGAAACAAAAAAGCGGATGCAACAAATGCATCCGCCTTCTTCCTCCCCAGACTTGGTAGCCGCTCCGGTTGAATCCGTCGTCGAACCTGGTCGCGTGGTCTTAGGGGCGCACCTCGTATGCGTCAAGAACAGCTTACATTAGCTATGCTACGGGATGCTGATGGCAGGGTCGGGAAGGAAACCTTGTGCGCGCGTCTCGATGGATACGAGACCGGCAAAACCATCGTCTTAGGCGCTCTTGGCGGTCATCTCGGCCAATTCACGCGCGCGTTTCGCGGCACTGCGCGCGGCGTTCTTGTCGAGTTGAGCTTTTGCCATTTCACGGGCGCGGTCGTCGATGACTTCCTCGCTTGGCGAGCCGTCGAGATGGACGCGGACGGAGTCGCGGAGAACGGCGCGGCAATAGTCCTCGCGGCTTTTCCACACATGAAACACGCCGCGCCTATAGCCCCGAGACTCCAGCCAAGGGCCGCGGCGACTCGAGACAAGACGGAACTGGCCAGCGGCTTAATGGTTTTTGGGTCGTTGAAAATCGCAGGCCATTTGGCTCGCAAGACCTCGATTGCCGTCCGCGCTTCTTTGACCCCGCGTAATCTGTCCGCTTGGTAGGGCGGTCTTTCTTTGCTGGTTGGCGCGGGTGATGGCTGAGCGATTGGCGTTTCGAGCATTGTTTCAGATTAGCTCTTGATTCGGTTTCGTGGCGGCATCTTATGCGCGGCACCCGTCGCGCGAAAACCGCGCGCGCGGCTAATAATTCAAGGGTATTGAATCCGGCGCCCTACCCTACTGGCCAGACAGCCAGTTCGCCGCCGCAAGCCGTTCGAGCGCGGCGAAATATGCCACGTTCGGGTCTCCACCTGATTTCGGCGCCTTCATGAGATCGGTCATGAACTCGACGAGCACTGATCCGATGGCGTGGAGAGCTTCATGCCTGTCGAGGCCTTCGTCCATGAGGCGTTGAGCCGTGCGTCGAGCGGGTGTCTCATCTCCGAGGGCGATTTGGGTCTCGACGATCGCATGCACAGCGGCGTGCACAGCGACGTTCGGCACGCGAATACGCGCCCTCCCGTGATAGTCTCGCGCAAGTGCAATGCGCTCTTGCTCATCCAGCGCGAGCCACTCCTCACAGTCGGGCGCGTCAAGGGGATCGTAATGCTGCATACCGACGGCTCGCCTCCGTGTTGTGAACGATGATACGATATCGGTATTTTAGCTCATTGTCGTCGCCGCGGGATTGCCGGAGAACGTCGCGTTCTGTCGCGGCTCATCGTCGCCGCGCTTGTGGAGCCGGCGCCAAGCGGCGTTCGGATAGGGTCAGTCCACGATGACGCCCGAAGCCCTTTCAATGACGAATAGCGAAGCGACGCCTGCATAAGACGACTTGATTCGGCAAGTCGCCTATTGATTCAGGCACCCCGACGCCGGAAATCACAAAACCAACTCCAAAAGATCAAGATCGGAGCAGCCCTGTGGTCCCTTGCCATCTTTAAAGATTGACTTCCCCCGACCCAATGGTTGAATTCGCATGGGCCGCGATGATTTCGTCGCGCATCGTTGAGCGATTCAGCCAATCGACGATGTAGTCGACGACAAGACGCGCAACGCACTGGTAAGCTGTCGATGAGTCCACTTCGTACGCCAAGTTGCTGGCCATGAAGTAGCCACTGCAGTTTTTAAAATAAGGACATCCGGCGCAAAAGGTCGCCTGTCGGGACTCGGATGCGGCGACCGCCTTTTCCCGTCCCGGGGAGCGCAGAAGGCGTTGTAAATCATCGTTGAAAATGTTGCCGTAGACAAATTCGGATTCATAGAGCTCCGGCTCGCCCCAAACGTTACCGTCGGTATTGACGACGAACACGTTTTCGTGAACCCTTCTGCTGAAGCGAAGCGCTCGTTTTCCGGCGATGAAATTAATGGCTACCTCCAAATAATGCTCCACCGGCGCGGTCGGAACCGCCACGCTGGAGGTAAGCCATTCCTCAAAGACTTCAATCAACGCGGCGGCGATTTCGCTGTTGCTGAGCGCATGGCGGTCTTCCTGCCACGCGGCGCCGGTTTCGAAAAATGGGAGAAATCGCACGCTTACGCCGAGTTGATCAAAGAAACGGTAGATCTGACGGACATGAGGGCGCGTGCCTCGCGCAAGAACGCATATTGCACCGAAGCTGATCTCGTTGTCGACCAACCTTTGCATGTTCCGCAACACCGCAGGCGTGCGCGAAGCGCCGCCGACATCGATCCGTTCCTGGCCATAAACGTCGAAAGAAACGCCGATATCCTTGATGAAATCGCCTTGTTTGAGAAAGGCAATGTGCTTCTCGGTCAAAATCGTTAGGTTGGATTGAAGCGTGTTGGCGACCGCGATTTTATCTTGGAAGGCGTCGTCCTGTAAGGCCTTGGCTTCTTGATAGAAGTCAAGCGGCATAAGCAGCGGCTCGCCGCCATGCCAAATGAATTGTAAGCGGGTCACATTCCGGTCAATCGCCCAGCCCATAATGTGCTTATACATATTACCAATGTTTTCGGACGACATTCTTCTCTTGTCATGAAGCTCTTCATATTCGTAACAATAGGAACAGCGAAGATTGCAATATTTCGTCGCTTTCACCACAATTTGTGCCGTAGACTCGCACGGATCGGCACCCATCAACACCCCCAACGGCAACGCCGATCGCTACGAGCTTGGCAAAACAGCTTTGCTCTTTGGCGGTATAACAAAGTCGCCGAACGTCATGAATGCTTGTCCGACGAACACAAAAGATAAACGGCCGCCACATCCTTCACTGCGGCGTTATGTTCGCCTCTCTGCTTGTGACGTTTCAGACTCCTGACATTTGCATGTTGCTTAAAATGGTCGGGATCGGGGTGCGAGCGGTCGCCAGGCTGCATTTCGCTAAAAGCCTTGTATCCTTGCGCCAGTCTAAGTTGGCTCAGATTGAGTATCTGATCATGCGCGGCCGGCGAGATCGGTCCCGAACCGGTGGCCGCGCGTACCGTTTGCGAGGCGCTCGCAACTTCAGACTGAGCCGGTGCGTTAGCGGCTAACAAGCTTGACGCGATCGCTCCGACGATGAAAGGGGATCGTCTCATCACACTCTCCATTTCAATTTGCGACAACCAACTTCCAAACCATTCCCTTCGGGACGCGTCTAAAAGCCTGCACCTTCCTTCTTCGTTTGAAAAAGCATCAATCAAAGCCTCGCCGCGACCAAATGGGCTTCGATCAGCTGCCCTCGCCGAGACGCGTTGGTTTCAAACGTCGCCCGCCTTCTGAAATGCGGCAAAGACGGAAGCGACCTGTTTTGATGGATCCCTTATTTCGCTCTTTATCTTTTTAGTTTTTCTGTCCAACTGGGCAGGGGTTTTCATATGTTCCTTATAATGCCATTGACTGGGCGCGTGTGACGGGTCTGGCAGCTGTGCTTCGCTAAAAGCCCTATAGCCTTGCGCCAGTCGAGTCCGGCTCAGATCGAGTATCTGATCATGGGCGGCGCGGGAGACGGGCCTAAGAACAGCGGTCGCAGCCTCTTGCGCCTGTGCAGCGTCGGCCACATCCGCGCTGGCCGGCGCGGGGTCGGCCAAGAGGCTCGTAGCGAGGGCGCCGAGAAGGACGGGGTATCGTTTCATTGCTCGCATTCCCGCGATGAACCGCGCCGTCGATGATACGCAGTCTCGCTAGAAAATTGGGCCATTCTTTCATTTTTGGCAAGTGGGTATTGGCCGTATTGAGGATTAGGCATAATCTCCGCGAGCGCCGATGCGACATCCCTCTTGTCGCTCGCGCTTATTGAGTGGACTGCTACGCATTTGATTTATCTCATTTCGGCTTCGCGCTGGATCGGTGGACTCGCGTTAGATCAGTGGACTTTTTGCGGTCATTTACTGGAGTGCCTTCGGCTTTTTCGATCGCGATCGGACCAACCCGAGATCAGCCGTTTCCGGGCGTTTGCGGGTGCCGGTCCAATGAATCGGCGCGAAGCGAGTCCAATCAACCTCCGCGAATTCCGACGCCTGAATTCGATTTTTCCGGGCTGTCCACCCAATGAACGCGAATGACATTCCCGGATTTCCAAGCGTCCGCCATCATGTCCGATAAGCCGGCATTATCGGACATGATTATCACAAGACAGGCGCGGCGGTTCAAGGCGCGAAACGGCCGGTAAAGCGCCGTCATGGCGCCGGTGGCGGATCGAGAATCGCGCCCCGTCCCACGCCGTGTCGACGGCATTTATGCACGGCGGCAACGGCCCGTAAGTCGCCGCGACCCTCAAGGCTTCCGCTGCGAGATCCCCTGCCCGCGCCAGCAGTTCCAACGGCGGCGCGACCAGCTTTGGAACGCCGCTCGCCAGATCGACAATCTCGGTCAGCGCATCCGCCAAAATGGCGAGTTGCGTGTCGGCGTTTGGCGTCATGGGCTGCTCTCTTCAACGCGGACGGAAAACCCCAACAATGGCGCCATCGCGCCGAAACGGCCAGCGGCGCCCGCCGCCGCTGCCGCCTCTTTGCTCGCTAAGGACCGCCGCTAGCACCAGCGTCAATTCAATGCACGCCGTCCGCGATCATGCTGGCGCGCAGCTGCTCAATCTCCGTTGGCGACGCGGGCCGCCCGGTGATTATCTTGTGCATAGCCAGAACGCCCTCGAACGAAGGCTGGACCAGATAGCGCCGGAGCGACTGCTCGGGCTCAGTCGGGCGCGCCTGCGCGGCCATGGCGCGCGCCTTCGACGATGAGAATGCGAGGCAGCGTCCGAATGACCAGTCGTGCGCCTTCATCAAGCGAAACTGCCGGTGCGCGTCGAGCATGACAGCGCGGCGGTCGAAAGACCCGTCAGGACGGATCAAAAGGCGCATCGGGAGCCACCTTTGGCAAATACTCGGCGACGTAACATTCGAGCGCCGCCAGCATGATGGCCTCGGGCGTCGAGTTCTCGTTGGTGACGATTTCCGCTAGCGCCGACTGCAGATAGTCCGGAATGTCGACGGTCACGCGCTTCAGGGCAGCGTGGAGCGGACGCATGGGCGATGAGTTGTCCTTGGGCGATTTAGTCATCACGCCTCCTGCGCTTCAAGCACTGTGATCGCTGTCTTGATGGCCGTGCAAGGTCATGGGGTCGATGGCGTCCAAAAATTCCCGCGCTAGCCATTCCAGATTCAGACAAACGCAGACAATCCCACATGTTGACATGTACACGCGCCTACATGCACATATGCCTCTTGAGCAATCTGATTAGGCCGCCGCTCAACGCCTATCGTCATCACGCATCTGCTCGACATAGGACCGCAACACCGCATTGATTTTGGTCTGATAGCCCCTGCCCTGACGCCGGAAAAATTCCAGCACGTCACGATCAACGCGCATATTGAGGACGGCTTTCGGCTCCGGTAGTTCGACCGATGCTTGCGCCCAATCGACAACCATGCCCGCCTCCTCGGGATCGCTGGCAATTGCCGCTTCAAGTTCCGCGTTTGTCATCGCGGTGGCGACTTTCCAATCGCTTTTGCTCTCGCCGCGTGCCTGCATCGCGCGTAGCTCTTCATCCGTGTGCCTGACGATACGCTCTTTCCTCACCATTACGCGCCCTCCTCAACGAAATGATCCGACGGCTGTCGTCGCGCCATGTCCAAACAATGGTGTAAAATTTTCCGTCAATCATGGCCGTAGTGACAAACCGCGCCTCGAAGGGATGATCCGACTTAGCGGTGATCGTCGCCCGTCCGTCAAAAAGCAGCCGCGCGTCCACAAAGTCGAGCTTGTGTTTCGCTAAATTCGCTCGCCGTTTCGCTTCATCCCACTCGAACATAATTAGTCTACACAATTTGTCTATACATTTCCAGAAGCCTTTTTAGGAAGGGCCGGCTCAAACATGAAGTGCAACACAGTGTAATACTTTCGGTGGGGGTACTTTATGGGCAAGGAATACAAGCTGTTATCTGTTGAGGAGCGGAGCGTTATAGCGGTTGGGCTTGGTCAAGGGTTAAGCTGGCGGGC
>PLZT01000711.1 GCA_003152255.1 Methylocystaceae bacterium
GACGCCTGGGAGCTTCGTTGCGAGACGCCGACTGGCGAGACCGCCGAGCAATGCGCTTTAACTCAAACGGTCAAGGCCGAGGACGCGGCCAACGTCAGTCTGGGCGTGATGATCGCCAAGCCCAAGGAAGCAAAAAACGGAGTGCTTCGGGTTATCGCTCCGATGAGCGTGTTCTTGCTCAATGGCGTTAGCCTAAAGATCGATCAAACGGACATCGGACGCGCGCCGTTCTTTAGATGCGCTCCCTCGGGCTGCCTCGCCGATATGATGATCGACGACAAACTCATCGAGCAGTTAAAAAACGGCAAGATCGCGACGCTGGCTATCTATCTGACGCCTTATGAGGGCATCAGACATCTCCTGATGCTGAAGGGCTTTAAAGAGGGGTATGAAAAATTGCAGTGATATGGCGAGTGCAAACTTTTCAAATATGCTCGCGCCGTCAGATCCCGATGGGGCCGATCCACTCAACTCTTTTGCGAAGGTTTCCCCGTGGACCCAATCGTGGTCGTGTCCAGCCTCGACAAGATTTACGCCAGCGGGCATCACGCGCTGAAGTCGATTGATCTCGAGATTCGCCGGGGCGAAATCTTCGCCTTGTTGGGCCCAAACGGCGCGGGAAAGACGACCCTGATCGGCGTCATCTGCGGCCTGGTGCGCCCGACGGCCGGTTCCGTGACCGCCGACGGCAGCGACATCGCGACCGATTACCGCGCCGCGCGCGCCAAGATCGGGCTTGTGCCGCAAGAATTGGCGACCGACATGTTCTCAAAAGTATGGGATACGGTCAGCTTTAGCCGCGGCCTTTTCGGCAAGGCTCCGAACCCCGCGCACATCGAACGAATCCTGCGCGAACTTTCGCTGTGGGATAAGAAGGACAGCCAGATAGTGGCGCTGTCTGGCGGCATGAAGCGCCGCGTTCTGATCGCCAAGGCGCTCGCTCACGAACCGCGAATTTTGTTCCTCGACGAACCTACCGCGGGCGTTGACGTGGAACTGCGGCGCGACATGTGGGCGATGGTTCGTCGCCTGCGCGAACAGGGCGTCACCATTATCCTCACCACTCATTACATCGAAGAGGCCGAGGAAATGGCCGACCGCATCGGGGTGATCAACAAGGGTGAGATCGTGGTGGTCGAGGAAAAGCAAGCGTTGATGCGGAAGCTGGGGCAAACGACGGTGACGATAGGGCTCAAACAGCCGTTACGAACCTCGCCGTCGGACTTCGGCGAGCGCCCCATGACATTGTCGGAGGACGGCCTGACGCTCTCGTTCACATTCACCGGCGAGGAGGGCGAAGAAGACGGCGGCGTCGCTGATTTGGTCAAGCGGCTGGCCGCCAAGGGCTTCGACTTCAAGACGATTAATATGAACCGTTCGTCGCTGGAGGATATTTTCGTCGATCTCGTGGGAGAACGATCATGAACTTTTTCGCCGTCCGCGCCATTTATATGTTCGAACTTGCCCGCTCGCGACGAACGCTGCTGCAGAGCATCGCCGCCCCGGTAATCTCGACCTCTCTGTATTTCATCGTCTTCGGTTCGGCGATCGGTAGCCGCATGACCACGATCGACGGCGTTTCCTACGGGGCGTTCATCGTCCCGGGTTTGATCATGCTGACGCTGCTCACCGAAAGCGTCTCCAACGCGTCATTCGGGATTTATCTGCCGCGCTTCACCGGAACGATATATGAACTGCTCTCCGCGCCCGTATCCGTTTTTGAAGTGCTGCTCGGCTATGTCGGCGCCGCCGCGACCAAATCAATAATCCTCGGCGTCATAATCCTTGGNNCTCGGCGTTTGGGCGGACGGCTTCGAGAAGCTGCAGGTCGTGCCGTTGATGATCCTCTCGCCCCTTACTTTCCTCGGCGGGACGTTCTATTCGATCGAGATGCTGCCGCCGCCTTGGCGAACGATCGTCCTGTTCAACCCCGTGGTTTATCTGGTCAATGGCTTTCGTTGGGCCTTCTACGGAATCGCCGATGTCACCGTCGCGGTCAGCCTCGGTATAACAGTGCTCTTCATGATCGTCTGTCTTGGCGTAATCGCATGGATTTTCAAGACCGGCTATCGGCTGCGCGGTTGAACGTCCCGAAGAGATCCAGCGCCTTAAACGCCGGTTTGGAGTGAAAGCCCGGCGATCGCCTGTCGGCACGACAGCAATGATTGCCCCGCGACCATGCCCTTCCACCAGTCGGTTTCGCAATAGAACGCCGCGCGGATTTGAGCCTTGATTTGTCGTCCCTGCTCCGACCGCGGATCGCCATGGGCATGAAGCCAGGCGTCGGCGCGAAGCGCTTGCAGAACCCGCGGCGTCGGGACGGTTCCGACTTCAAAGCCGATACCCGTAAACTCGGCGTGAGGAAGCAGCGCGGCCGAGCCGCTGATGCTGTCGCCGGTCACGTCCTTCGAGGCCGCGGTTCCGCTCTTCGTCGATGTGACCGCGGCTCCGAACCATGTAGCCGCGCGCTTGAACTCGGGCGCTTCCGACAGGAAAACCGTTAGTCGTTCCGCATAACCGCAGGGTCCCAGCCCCGTGTGATAATCGATGACGCCAACGCGTTTCGCGCGCGCCAGGTATTTTTGAAAGATCGCTGTTTGCGTGCGCCTCGACCATGAAGGGCCGCTTCCGCCGAAGAATAATCCGAGTGGATGAGTATATTGGCCGCCCGTCACAGCCTGCCGAAATTCGGCCGCCCCCCGCGCGCCGCGCGACGTTTGCCACGCGGCCATATCGCGGGCCGTTGCTTCCTGCGCCTCTGCTGTCCATTCCGAGGGACAGAGGATTTCCGCGAGTTCGACGTAACCCGGGTTTGGCGGCAAAGGCGCCGAGAAATCAACCCAATTCCGATTAACGTCAACATTGTCTTCATTGACCCGGCGCGTCCATGCGAACCCGTAAGGATTGATGGCGTGAATTATCAGCACGCCCGTATCGGCGGGAAGAAGCTTGAATTCCTCGCGGCGCAACCAGTCGATCTGAGCGCCGGAACCACAATAGCCTTCGACGCCATGCGTGCCCGAAATCAAAACGAGGACCCGCGATGCTTCCGAAGTGCCGAACCAGGCGGCGTCGGTGGCAAGTTCCTCGCCGCCGGGCCCGGAACCGGGATGTTTGAAGCTTTCCGCGCCGCCGCCGGCGGCGGCGACGGCCTCCTGGAATTTTTCGCGCGCTTCGGAATACGAACCGCTAAAGCTGTCGGCGCCGATCATCAATTTCTCCCAGAGTTTTCATTCTGTTTCGCTCGCGCCCGCGCCCTGTAGTTTACAACGAAAACATGACAATCGAAAAAAATTGCGCGGTCAAATTTGACCGCGCAACAGTTCACCGACACAGGGGGAGGGAAAGGAACGTCCCTAAGAGACCTAGGCTAGAGTCACCAAGTAAAGAGAGCAATGCTTGCGCATATCGCCCTTCTAGCTGACGATACGGTCAGGAGAATCGCGGCATTTGCTCTTTGTTCGCCTGGCTCACCCATCAACTCGATCCCTACATCTGAATTACGCACGGACTCACCCTAGTGGATCGAATCTAACACT
>PLZT01000625.1 GCA_003152255.1 Methylocystaceae bacterium
CGAAAGGCGACGCCGCCGGATTTGCCACGAACGCGAGCATTTTCTCGAATTCGATCTCGCGGCGTTTGCGTTCGGCCTTTCGTTCGGCCTTTCGTTCGGCTTCGCGCTGTTCCGCCGACGGCGTTCGCGGAGCGGGTTCCCTGTGCGCGGGCGCTTGTGGCGTCGTTGCTTTTTTAGGCGCGGCAGCGGGAGCGCGGAGCGCAGCCAGGGCCGCGCGTCTTTCGCGCACTACACGTAGCTGCAATGGAGTGAGGGCGAGGGGGTCGATGTTCGTCATGAACTGAATCTAACGCGTGAAACGGGTGTTGGAGAACTCCAACATTCCAACGGCAAGATTTACGGCGATGCGCCAGGTGGACATAGTGACCGCTGCGGCCCCGTAGAATGCGCAGGCGCCAGCAATGGCCGCTGGCGTGAGCAAGAAGCTTTTGGAAATGAACGCCGTTGTCGACATGATAGAGGGTTGGGAGTCTAAAAAGTAATTAGCAGTTAAGTTCTAATGTTTATACACTGTAAAATTATGGTCTACCCATAATATGTAAAACACTTGGCCGACTTTATAGCCGACAAATCTCTTTTTGCCAACATAATGGAGCGCATAAAAATGCTGTATATCTTCAGTAACGGTTGTAGGGACAGCCAGCTTAATCGATAACCTGTCTATTTTTTCACTACCAAACCCGCCTCGGGACCCCTGCCGTATTTGCCGCCACGGCATTCTACTAAGCATAAACATTCGTTGTGCTAGATATAGTCGATCATCGTCTTCGCAACAGTTAAACGAACTCCCAGAACCGTCCTGCATCTTTTCAAAGGAAAAAGCAGGAGGCGTATCGTCGTCCCCGACCGGTGGCGACTGCTCTTTGGTTCTTAAAAATTTCGCTTTGGTCGAATGCGGGGGACGAATGGTTGTCTCCTATGAATATATTTTCTCTCTATATTCATCGTCCACTTGTTGACCAAAAAACTCAACAAGGGCTTCAATTGTTATCTCTTTTGATGGTCGCTTGTAAGCGTCTTTCCAAGGCCTTTCCTCGTGCGTCATGTCCCGCAGACGCCACGCCGAGAACTGTGCATAATATTCATACAAATCAGTCAACGCGGTTCTATCCGGATCACTGATGGTTGAAAAATCGAACCACTCCGGGATCGGGATCGGCTCTGATTTGTGAACCTTAAACTCATGGTATAACGCAGGGACAACCGGGCCGTGGTCCCAGGCCTCTATGGTTTCCGAGAAAAGGGGCCTGCCACGCATAGCAGAGCACAGCCCTTGCGCATAATAGCAAAGCTTCTGAATCTTGAGATTCGACATATCATTCTCGTCGGGATCAGTGATCGCCAAAAAGAAATTGGCGATCTGAGAGGCCGTATATGTCTCTTTCGCCATTATCCCCACCACTTTCAGCAATTTACCCAGTGACTTAGCAATTGCTTCGCTTCTCCTGTCGCCCGATGTGTCTCGGGACACCTTCATTCAATTATAGTCCTTTGCTTGACTTTCGTCGAGATATGTGGCACCGCTCGGCGCGGCTGCGGGACGCACCTTACGGCGACCGGATGGCGGGTGCATCATAATATTTTTACAACCTAAGCGTTTGTGCTCTGCCATGATCAAACTGGCCCACTACCCAGCGGCCAAAATTATTGTCATCGAGACTTCGCCGACCGGTCATCAAGCCGAACCCACCATTTGCCATCTTGAAACACGGCGTCCACCTCGCCTCGCGCCGCAAGTTTCCGCATGTATTCCACCGATCGTCCGGCTCGATAAGCGGCCTCTTTGAGCATCACATATCCGCCTTCAAGGGAAACACGCTGTGGCGGCGCGTCCTTTTGTTGGCGACGAAGGGCGATGATTTCTTCGCGCAATTCGAGAAACGCCATCGCAAGCAACTCCTCATTGCTCGGGTTTTCGCCGGGCGTTTCGTGAGCAAATTCAGCCGCGAGACGGTCGAGGGCTTGCGTCGCGTTTTTGCTCATTTCGGCTCACCCGCGAGTTCCATCAATGCGTCTCTGATCTCGGAATCAATCACGGCCACCTCCGCCCGAGACAAATGCGACAGCCTGTTGCCACAGCGCGACGCGACGCAAAGCAATCTTTTTCGGCAATCGCCAAGATATGCGGTCCAGGTTGCCTGCACCTGATCCGCATCCAGCAAACGGCCAGATTTTGCCAAAAACTCTAGCTTGGCCATCCGCGCCAAAAATGTTTCGCGTAGCGCCCGTGCGGTCGGGTAATCGAGCACGCCATCTCCATCGAGTTGCGCCGCTTCGGCCGGCTCCGGGCCCGCGTCGGCCTCGAGCATTTTGTTCACACCTCGGTCGCGAAATTTCACACTGGCTTCACAATTTGCTTTCATCCATTTCGCCGCCTCGGCGAGGTCGATTTTCCCATTCGCTAGAACGGGAAGTCCGCGCTTTATCAACGCTGTAATGCGGCTTGGCACAACGCCAAGATGGCGAGCAAGTTGTGTTTTCGAGATTGTTTCCGTCATGGACTTTCCCCGTTGGCTTCACACTTCAAAAATCTTTTGCAAAGCGCGATACCTTGGGCTGCCGCGCTCCCCCCGGATGGTCCTTGGTCGGGGGAAGGACCCGCGTAAGTCTTTGATGTCATTGGGGTCATTCCCCGAAGGTAGTCGATACACGAGTGGCGCGCGAGCGCGTGTCGCCGCCAGCCGCAGGCCAAAATCGCATCCTTAATTAAGCTAAAGTTTAGTGGGCAACGCCCATCGGAGTTTGATTTCATTGTGCTTTTTCCCTTCGCCCGTCCTTAAAATCGGATTGCGTCGTTAAAACCATCGGCGTCGTCGCCGCTCCCGGCATGGGGGTGAGCGCGCTCAATGCGGCCTCCCGCGCTTCGACAACCGGATCGTCGTCAGCTCGCCGTCGATCACGCTGCGGATTTTCAGCCGCCCCTCGCGCCATCCGTCGACAGGTTGCCGCCACCAATCCCGACGGCGCTTGTTCTCCTCGCCCATCGCGGCGAGCAGGCGATCGACGCTGGCGCGGGCGTTTCGCATTAGAACCAGTCCGGGGAGTTGCCGATTGTCTGACTGACGATGCGGCCGAGCCGGCGCATGTTCGCGTCGCTGTATGGTTCCGGCTTGGTTTCGTCGGTCGGGTGAGAGCTATTCGAGACGTAGTTACAGAGGTCGCAGCGGCCATTCCGCAGAAACTTGGCGAAGATCGGTATTTTGGCCGCCTCGAAGACAAATTGATTGTGGTTGACGTGATAGGACGGAACCACAGTCAGCATCAGGTCGAGCATGTCTTCGATACGCGGCCGTTTGCTTCGCGGATGAATGGCCATCCACGCGCAATGTTCCTCGCGGTCGATTTCTAGTCTGACGCGCCGCCATAAGGCGTCTTGGCCGTTCTCGATTATGAACTTGTCGCCGGCCGGCTCTTCGTGACGGCAAGCCCAATACCAATCGTCCATCTCAAGCCTTCCCTTCGGCGAGTAATCCGCCATGCGTTCGACGCCCCGCATTCAAGAGCGTGAGCGAGCGTGAGAAAGCGTGAGAATTTCCCATTTCCTCACGCGCCATAGGTGGGGGAGACCGTGAGCGAGCGTGAGAGGTCTCTTTAGAGACCTCACGTTTTCTCACGCTCACGCCGGGTAGGTGGATTAAGGCAGGGCCGGCTCAAACATGAAGTG
>PLZT01000315.1 GCA_003152255.1 Methylocystaceae bacterium
CTCATATGTTTCTGCAGCACACAGTGGAACAAGATCGAGCATCGCCTGTTCTGTCACATCACGCAAAACTGGCGGGGGCGTCCCCTGACCAGTCGAACGGCGGTCGTCGAATTGATCGCGGCGACGACGACGAAAACCGGTCTCACGGTCCGTTGCGAACTCGACGAAAACACCTACGCCAAAGGCGTCAAAGTCAGCGACGCCGAAATGGCCGCGCTCAACATCTCCGGCGATGCATTCCATCCAGAATGGAATTACACCATCGCACCGCGTCCGACCCCAGACTCAACATGAAGCAGTTATTTCGCGGCACTACCTTACGGCGGAGCCGCGCCGCATGGCGGCGGCGCCTTCTTCGGCAAGGACCCGACCAAGGTCGACCGCTCCGCCGCCTATGCGGCGCGCTATCTCGCCAAGAACATCGTCGCGGCGGGTCTCGCCGACCGCGCCACGATCCAGCTGGCCTACGCCATCGGCGTCGCCGAGCCGCTGTCGATCTATGTCGATCTATGTCGATCTGCACGGAACGGGGCAAGTCGCCGAAGAGAAACTGGAAGCCGTCCTGCCCCAGATCATGCGGCTGTCCCCGCGCGGCATTCACGAACATCTGCAACTCAACAAGCCTATCTACGCGCGAACCTCGGCCTATGGCCATTTCGGCCGCACGCCCGACGCCGACGGCGGCTTCTCCTGGGAGAAGACCGACCTCGCCGACAAGCTAAAGGCTCATTTCTCCTGATCAACGTGATCGGCCCCCAGTGATGGGTCCAGTTTTAATGTTAGTGCATTGTCGGCCTCGGAGCCAGCGCGGGCGGCGGAGCCGGTTGGGGTTGCGCAGCCGCCCGCGCGGTCATGGCTGGCACGAACACCTCAGGAGCTGGTGGCTTGTAACCCAATGATCCATGTGGACGGACGGTGTTGTAGTGACACCGCCAGCTTTCGATCACGATCCTTGCTTCGGCAAGCGAGTAGAAAATTTCGCCGTCGAGCAGCTCGTCACGCAAGCGCGCGTTGAAACTCTCGATGAAGCCGTTTTCCCAGGGGCTGCCCGGCGTGATGTAGGCGGTCTTCGCGCCGACGGCGGCGATCCATTCCTGCACGGCCTTGGCGACGAACTCGGGGCCATTGTCAGAACGGATGTGCTCCGGAACGCCGCGCAGGATGAACAGATCGGTGAGCACGTTGATTACATCGATGGATTTCAGCTTCCGATCGATGCGAATGGCCAGACATTCGTGCGTAAACTCGTCGACGATGTTCAGCATCCGATATTTCCTTCCGTCATGGGTGCGATCCTCGACAAAGTCGTAAGACCAGACATGATTGCGCCGCTCCGCTCGCACGCGAAGGCATGATCCGTCGGCGAGCCACAGCCGGCCGCGTTTGGGTTGTTTGGCTGGAACCTTCAGCCCCTCGCGTCGCCAGATCCGTTCGACCCGCTTGTCGTTGACGACCCAACCCGCCGTTGTGCGAAGCATCTCCGCGATCTTCCGATAGCCGTAGCGGCCATACTGGCGGGCAAGCTCGACGATGTCGGCGGTCAGCCGCTCCTCGTCCTCTCGTCCCGTCGGAACGCGGCGCTGGGTCGAACGATGCTGTCCGAGCACGCGGCAGACCCGGCGCTCGGACAGTTTCAACTCGGATCGAACATGATCAATGCAGGCGCGGCGACGCGCGGGGCTTAGAAGTTTCCCTTTGCAGCCTCGGCGAGGATCATCTTGTCCAGGGTCAGGTCGGAAACGGCGCGGCGCAACCGGGCGTTCTCCACCTCGAGCTCCTTCATTCGTTTGACCTGGTCGACCTTCAGGCCGCCAAACTCCTGGCACCATCGATAATAGGTGACCTCCGTCGTCCCGATCGAGCGCACCGCGTCGGCAACGCTCTTCCCCTGCGACAACAGGACATCAATCTGGCGCAACTTTGCGACGATTTCTTCAGGCGTGGGTCTCTTCCGCGGCATTTCGGTCCTCCTCTTCATGTCCAAAGACATACCTCAGGGTGGACCAGTTCAATGGGGGTGGATCAGGCGATGGGAGCTGGAACCGTTGTTTTTGCCCGACGCGCTACGCCGTTTTCATGAAAAGAAGTCTCTGTTGCTGGTGCGCGGGCAGTTTGGGGCCGTGCTGGATAAGGCGCATTTTTTCACGGAAAAGGCCTTCAAGGCCCGGACGACCGCTACCGATGCGTTCAAATCTCATTTGCACATTCCGACGGTGAACGTCCCGGCGGCGGAAGTGAGAGTACAGCCGCAAGCGGTGGCGGCTTCGGTCGAGGCGTCACGAGAAAACTCGGCGCTGCAAGACCCGGCGACATCGAAACATGAGTCTTCGCGCGCGAGAGTTTTAAGAGCGGCGTCGGTGATCTTTGTAGATACCAAGCGCTTCGAAGCGGCGTTCCTCCTCGTGATGAATCATGCGAGCAATCAGGAGATTGCCCGCCTTTGTAGTGAGCTGCGGCAAACGCCGGAGTGGTTTGGCGATCTCCGCACGCGTCGAGGCGGGCTCTTTAACTGGATAAAGCGGGGCGGTGTGGAAGCGCTGACGCAAACGCTGCGGGCTGAAATTATGGCCGCGCGTCAGGCGTTGAATAATCGGTGTTATGTAGCAACCGCCACCATCGCTTGCCAGGCATCGCGATCTCGCCGAGAGTGTTCGTGTTATGTTCTCATTGGCGAGGCTCTCATGTCCCAGCATTTCCTCATGTCGGCGGCGGCGCGGTCGCTCAGCATCGGC
>PLZT01000696.1 GCA_003152255.1 Methylocystaceae bacterium
CCCCTAATTGATGACAGGCCCTAGATCGCCCATCGTTAAAAACGGGTTAAGTCGAGGCACATCCAACGCCTCCGCTGACGCTGGCGCCGCGGCCGCGCCGCGCTACCATTCAGTCTCGATCGCTTGATTGGAGTTTGGGACCGATGGAAAACATGGAGCCCTCAAAGGGGCGTCTCGCATCCAGGCTATGGCTTATCTACACCACCGCGGCCATACTTGGTTCGCTTTTGGTTCTGGCGATATATGTCAGCGCATACGACAATACCGGGGTGACGGAGCGACTGCGAGCGACGGGCGCTTTCACGCGAACGGCGATGCAGGTTCTCTCATTCCCGCTCGGATTTCCGCTCGGCGCCGCGGCGGACCCTTTCCTCGAACGGAGCTTTGGTTGCGCGGCCTCGGACGAACCATGCGCGACATTCATAAATTGGTGGACGCATTTCGCCGCGATTCTCGCTCAAATCATTATTTTCCATAGGCTTATCCGGCTGCCGCGTCCAGCGAAGAGCCCGAACTGAATCGGGTCAATCAGCGCGCCATCACCTTCGAGTGGATCTCCTCGCAATGGCGGACGAGGTTCTTGTGCGCGTCCACGAACAGCTTCAACGGCGTGTTGATCTTGAAGAAATGAACATTGGCGATGAAGCCGTAAATCCCCGCGTCAGCGCGGGCGGGTCCTGGACCAAAGACGAAGCCGCGCTCTGGCGTCATTTCCGCCAGCGCGCCGAGATCGGCAAGGCCGCGCGCATAAACGTCGTGGGGCGCATAGCGGCCGACGCCCTGATAGTAGTAACGCTCAAAATTATATTCCCGCGCTTTTTCGAGCATGTCGGGGGTCAGCGCGGCATGAGTCTTCAGCATCTCGTCGCGAAACAGCGGCCAGAACGCGTCGTCGCGCCAGCGCGAATAGGACATCACCCAATAAAGATCGTCGAGCAGGCGCCGCAGCAGCAGGTCCGTGCGAAGTTGCTCGCGCGAGAGGCCCCCGTCGATCGTCAGGCCGTTTCGCCGCGTGAGATGGGCGATGATGCGATCGCTGTCGCCGAGGATTTCGCCATCATCGTCGATATAGGGCAGTTGCCCTCGCGGCGCGGCTTTCGTGTCGATGATGTGGACGTGGCGGAACTCGAGCCCGCAGAGCTTCAAGAAGGCGAAGACCTTGAGGCCGTAGGGGTTGTTGTCGGCGACGCCGAACAAATCGGGGTAGGAGAAAAGCGTCAGCATGGTCTCTTCCCTCCTGGCGGCGCAAGTCGCCATTTCCTCAATATTATCAGAAACCTCGAGGAATCCATTCCTCAATAATGCGGTGGTGGCGGCTCCGAGGCGCCGCGCGGGGCTCCAGCGCTCTGAATTTCCTCAAGCAACTTGGCGACTTGCCGCTCCAGAGCGTCGATCTTGCGCCACTGCGCGGTGATTGCGTCGTTCAGTTCGGTAATTATCCTGTCCTGATGCGCGACCAGCGTTTCCAGAGCATCGAGGCGGGAAGAATCTGAATGTTCATGGCTCATGTTAAACTCCATTGCATATTGACGGCCCTCGAGAGTCGACGATGGCGCTCCGCGCTACTGGCGAGTCCCACACGACCCCGCCATTCTCCTTCCCAGCCGCGAAATAAGAGCTACCTACCATCTGTTCGAAGGAGATATCGATGGATGACGTTGAGATTGGTGCAATCCGCGCGCTTTTGAGCGCCAAGCCTCGACCGGTTGGCTGGGCGGAGCGGCGTGAACGGATCGACGAGGTCGGTTCGGTTTGGCCCGTGGCCGGCGATGTGACGCTGGAATCCGTCGATCTCGGCGGACTGCCCGGCGAATGGTCCATCGCGCCGGGAAGCGACGCGTCGCGCGTTCTGCTGTTTTTTCACGGCGGCGGCTATTGCTCGGGGTCCATCCGTAGTCATCGGCGCATGGTCACGGAGGCGGGCCGGGCGGCGGGCGCGCGAACGCTGGCCGTCGCTTATCGTCTGGCGCCCGAACATCCATTTCCGGCGGCCTATGATGACGCGCTGGCGGCTTGGCGCTTTTTGAGAGAGCAGGGTGTCGCGGCGAACCGCATCGCCGTGGGCGGAGACAGCGCCGGGGGCGCGCTGACGGTCGCGCTCATCAATCGGCTACGCGAGGCCGGCGAGATTGGTCCTGCTTGCGCATGGCTCGCGTCGCCATGGACGGATCTAACCATGTCGGGCGAAACGCTCGCCACGAAGGACACGGTGGACCCGCTCATACATAAGAGCTACCTCGAGGAACTGGCGAATGCCTATCTTCCAAGCGGCATGGACCCAAGAGACCCCCGGGTCTCCCCGCTTTACGCTGAAATGAAGGGCTTCCCCCCGACCTTGATCCAGGTTGGGTCGGACGAGACGCTTCTCTCCGACGCCGTGAGATTCGCCGCCGCCGCCGGCGCCGCCGACGTTTCCATGACGTTGGAGATCTGGCCGCATATGATTCATGCATGGCCGCTGTGGAACGCGCGTCTTGCCGACGGTCGCGCGGCGCTTGCCCGAGCGGGAGCCTTTATCCGCGAACATATCTGAGACATTTGCAGACCACCGCGCTCCATACCGGGAACGGCTATTGGGTGAGCTACTTCTCGCCGACCGCGCGCGGCCGCGACTAGCGGCCACGGCGCGGCTGTGGCAATCTCCGGCGCAATTCACGCGAGGCCGCCGTCCGCCGGGGGACGAAAAACGCGCGCGCATCACCGTTGCAAGGCGTCCCGGCGCCCAACCCATTGTATGTCGACGTGAGTCTTGAAGCCAAAGCCATAGAGCGGATGATCGAACCGCCGCAGCTCGCAGGGCCGCGGCGGGGGCAATTCGTGTTCGTTTTGGGGATCTGTCTGGCGGTCCACGCGGCGATTTTCTTTCTGCTGGTGATCCTCGACGCCATTTTGCTCCCGCGCGAGACGCAGACCCAGGAAACGCCCGTCGAGGTCATCGTCGAACCGCCGCCGGCGCCCCCGCCGCCCCAGCCCAAGCCAGAGCCGCAAGCCAAAGAAGAGAAGCCCCCGGAAGAAAAGCCCAAGGAAAAGCCGCCGCAAGAGAAGCCGCAGGCCAAGCAACAGCAGCAGCCTTACGAAGAACCGGCGACCGACGCGCCGCGCGCGGAAAGCCCGGAGAAGATCAACCGGCCGGCGCAGGACAAGGAGACCAAGGCGCTTCGCAAGGCGCCGCCGTCCGATCAGACCGCGCAAAAGCCCTCGCCCGAGAAGCGGCCAAGCCCGGTCGCGGGCGCGGCGCCCGAAGTCTCGCCGGAGCCTCCGGCGCTCAAGCAGGTCGAGGACAAGCCCGACGCCGAGGTGACGGAGAGAGCGGAGATCAATCACGACAAGCCCGACGCGAAGGAGCCGCGGGCCGAGTCGCAAGGCGAGACGAAGCAGGGCGCCAAATCCCTCGCCGACCAACTCACCAATCCCGAGCCTGTTCCCTATTACCAGTTCAGCGGCGCGGCCAAGTCGGCGCCGGTTACCGGCGGCACGGCCAATACGACCTATCTTTCGACTTTGTGGGGCCTGATCGTGCCCAGCATGCGCATCCCCGAGCGCATCAAGGAGAATCACCTCCGGGGCGATGGCGTTCTCGTTTTCAACGTCGACATAAAGGGCAATCTCACACGTATCGGAATTCAGCAGTCGAGCGGCCTCGCGGATCTCGACGCGGAGGCTCTCGCGGCGGTGCGCCGCGCGGCGCCATTTCCGCCGCCGCCGAGAGGTTTGACCTATTCGATCAGCTTCTCCTTCACGAGCAGGTGAGGCGCGTCCGTTCAACCATCCGCGCGTGAGGCGCCGCGACACCGGGAGCAAGACAGACCATGAGCTCGGCCAAGCTTTTCACCCCATTTCGCGTCGCCGAATTCGAACTCGCCAATCGCATCGTCATCGCGCCCATGTGTCAATATTCCGCCGAGGACGGCCGCATGACCGACTGGCACTTGATTCATTTGGGCCAGCTCGCCCTTTCCGGCGCGGCCCTCTTGACCATCGAGGCGACCGCCGTTCTGCCCGAGGGCAGGATCACCTACGCCGATGTCGGGCTCTGGTCCGACGAGACCGAGGCGGCGATGGGGCGCGTCCTTTCGAGCATAAGGCGGTATTCGGACATGCCGTTCGCGATTCAGCTCGCGCACGCCGGACGCAAGGCCTCCACCGAGGTTCCCTGGAAGGGCGGCGGACAGATCGCCGCCAATGGCGCGACGGGATGGCGCACGGTCGCGCCTTCGGTGCTTGCGTTCCTGCCGAACGAGGCGCCTCCGGTCGCGCTGGGCCGCGACGGGATGGCGCGAATCCGCGACGCATTCGCGCAAGCGGCGCGGCGGGCGGCGCGGCTGGACATAGCGGCGGTGCAAATTCACGCCGCGCACGGCTATCTGCTGCATCAGTTTTTGTCGCCGCTGTCGAATGTCCGCGACGACGAATATGGCGGCACCCTGGAGAACCGCATGCGATTTCCGCTGGAGGTGTTCGACGCGGTTCGCGCCAGCTTTCCCGCCGATCGCCCGGTCGGCGTGCGCGTTTCGGGAACGGACTGGGCCGAAGGCGGCTGGGACATCGACCAGACGATGGAATTCGCCAAAGCGCTCGAAGCGCGGGGATGCTCGGTCATTCACGTCTCGAGCGGAGGGCTGACGGCCGATCAAAAGATTCCGGTCGGGCCGAGCTATCAGGTTCCGCTGGCCCGGGCGGTCAAGGCGGCGACCAAAATGCCGGTCGTCGCCGTCGGCTTGATCGTCGATTTCGAGCAAGCCGAGGCGATTGTCGCGACCGGCGACGCCGATTTGATCGCGCTCGCGAGAGCTATGCTTTTCAATCCGCGCTGGCCCTGGCACGCGGCCGCGCATTTTGGCGCCCGCGTCAAGGCGCCGAAACAATATTTTCGATCGCAGCCGCGGCGATATCCGCATCTCTTCGACGAATAGCCCTACTCGATATATATGATTGCTGGCGAACGCAGAACTTCATGGAGGCGCCCGATGGCCGCGACTTCGACGCAAATCATGCTGGACACGCCGGCGCCGGAATTCCGGCTTCCGGGGACCGATGGCCGGCTCTATACGCTGGACGAGGTCGCGGGCGAAAACGGAACGGTGATCGCCTTCATCTGCAACCACTGCCCCTATGTCCTAGCGGTGATCGACCGCCTCGTCGCCGATGCGCGCGCGCTCAAGCTCGAGGGCGTCGGCTTCGCCTGCATCTGCTCGAACGACGCCGAGGCCTATCTCGACGACTCCTTCGACAAGATGAAGCAATTCGCGAAGGCGCATGGCTTCCCCTTTCCCTATTTGCACGACGAGACGCAGCAAGTCGCGCGCGCCTATGGCGCGGTCTGCACGCCGGATTTCTTTGGCTATGATCGCGCCCGCAACCTCAAATACCGGGGCCGGCTCGACGAGGGCCGCACGGCGCCGCCGCCCGCCGGCGCGAGGCGAGAGCTTGTGGAGGCGATGCGCGCCATCGCCGCGACGGGCCGGGCGCCGCTGAAGCAAACTCCATCGATCGGCTGTTCGATCAAATGGAAGGCGTCGCGGGGCGGATAGGTCCAGGGCAAAGCCCTTCGGGATCGCCGGCCTCGCGACGCTATGTCCAATGGCGCGGGGGCCGCGCGCGTGCGATGCGGTTATTTCCGCGACAGGATTTCCGAGGAGGCGCATGGGCGACGAAATCGCGACCACCGGCTTTCGCGCCGAGGATTTCTCATTGTTCGCGCGCCGCCTCGCCGAAGAGACGGAGTTCGCGCGCGCCATGTTCGCGGAAACGCGCTTCTCGCGAGCGGGATTTTCGCTTGGCTTCGAGATCGAGGCCTGGATCGTCGATCACAATTTCTTTCCCGCGCCGATCAATCAGCGCCTGCTCGAAGCGCTGGGCAATCCGCTGGTCGTTCCCGAGCTTTCGCGATTCAATGTCGAACTGAACAGCGAACCGCTGGCGCTTGGGGCCGATGCTCTCGACCGCGCGGAAGAGGCGCTGTCGCGGCTTTGGAGCCAGTGCAACGCCGTCGCCCACGGGCTCGGCGCCAATATGGTGATGATCGGCACGTTGCCGACGATCCGCGACGAGGATTTAACGCTCGCCAATATTTCGCCGCTCAATCGCTATTACGCCTTGAACAAGGAAGTGCTGCGCCGCCGGCGCGGGCGTCCGTTGCGCGTCGATATCGAGGGCCGCGACCATCTCGTCTGCGAACATCGCGACGTGATGCTGGAGGCGGCGACGACGTCCTTTCAAATTCATTTGCAGGTTCCCGCCGATCTCGCCGCCCTCTACTATAACGCCTCGGTCGCGGCCTCCGGCCCGTTGCTCGCCGCCTGCGGCAACTCGCCCTTGCTGTTCGGCAAGCGCCTGTGGGAGGAGACCCGCATTCCGCTGTTCGAACAGGCGGTGGACCTGCCGGGCGTCCATGTCGGCCCCCGCCGCGTGAGCATGGGATCGAATTATCTTGAACGCTCCTGCCTCGAAATTTTCGAGGAGAATCTGCGCGACCATCCACCGCTTTTGCCGATCTCCTTCGACGATGCGCCGGAGGCGTTGCATCACTTGCGCCTGCACAACGGCACGATCTGGCGCTGGAATCGGCCGCTCGTCGGCTTTGACGCCGATGGCTCGCCGCATTTGCGCATCGAGCATCGCATTCTGCCGGCCGGACCCACCATCGCCGACATGATGGCCAACACCGCGCTGTATCTGGGGCTCATTCGTCATCTCGTCGACCTCGGCGACAATGGCGCGGGCGGCCTCGCCTTCGCGGACGCGGTGACGAACTTTTACGCCGCGGCGCGCGAAGGTCTCGCCGCCGAACTGATCTGGCCGGGCGAGGGCAAAATCACGGCCGAGCGCCTGTTGCTCGAGCGGTTGCTGCCGGCGGCGCGGAGCGCCCTGCCGCGATTTGGCCTCGACCGAAGCCAGGATCGGCGGCTAGACGTCGTCGAGGCGCGGACGCGTTCGGGGCGAACAGGCGCGGCGTGGCAGCGCGAGGCCTTCGCGGCGCATGGCGGAAACGTCCTTCCCCTCATGGCCGATTATTGCGAAAGACAACGCACCGGCGCGCCGGCGCATGAATGGGATCCGTGAGAGCAAAAGTGAGCGACGAGATTTGCGCCGTCTTCGACCATATTCCGCAAGGATTCCTGGACTGTCCGGCTTCGCGACTCGCCGATGTTCTGCCGGGGCCGACATTGCTCGATCTCCCGGGCCGCGATCCCCGGCCGTTGTTTGTCTCGGCGCTGCTGCACGGCAATGAGGACAGCGGACTCGTCGCCGCGCAGGAGGCGCTGCGGCGCTGGTCGTCGCGGGAATTGCCGCGCGCCCTGCTGCTGTTCATCGGCAATGTGCGGGCCGCTGCCCAAAATCTGCGCACATTGCCCGGTCAGCACGACTTCAACCGCGTCTGGCCAGGAACCGCGACGCCCGATGCGCCCGAGGCCCGCATGGCGCGATGGATTTATGATTACGTGGCGCGGCGGCGTCCCTTCGCCAGCCTCGACATCCACAACAACACGGGGTTCAACCCGCATTACGCCTGCGTGACACGCCTCGAGCCTCAATTCGTTGGGCTCGCCCAGCTGTTTTCCCGCATCGTCGTGAATTTCGAGCGGCCGCTCGGCGTGCAGGCCCGCGCCTTCGCGAATCTATGTCCGGCGATCACCGTCGAATGCGGCAAAGCCGGGGGCGGGCCGGGTTCCGTCCATGCCGCCCAGTTGATCGAGGCGGCGCTTTCGCTCGCGGATTTGCCCGACCATCCGTCGGCGCCGCGGGACGTCGATTTACTGCGCACCTTCGCCATTGTGAAAACGCCGCCGGGCTCCAGCTTCTCCTTCGACGGCTCGCCCGCCGATTTTCAATTCCGTTCGGACATCGACCGTTTGAACTTCAGCGATCTTCCCGCCGGAGAGAGTTTTGGAATGCTTGGCGTGGCGGGCGCGCGACTGGAGCTCGCGCCGGGAGAGGGCGGCCGCGCGCCAAATGAGTATTTTGACTACTCGGGCGGCGAGATAAGGCTGCGCCGGGGCGCGACGCCCGCCATGCTGACTCAAGACCCCAACGCGATCCGTCTGGACTGCCTGTGCTACCTCATGCACCGGATCGGCATGGACGGGCGGCGAGTATAGGTCCTCAGTGCAATCTGAATTCGGCGTCCACCATCGAAATTTCGGCGGGGCGAATGAGCCTCGCATGCGCCACCAACACCGAGTGAAGCTTGCCGTCCAGACTCCTTGACCAGAAGTCGAGAAACTTGTGCAACTCGGGGAAGTCCGGATGCAGGTCGTATTCCTGCCAGACATAGGATTGAACGATCGCCGGATAGTCGGGAAGACGATAGAAGATATTCGCGGTCGTGAGCCCATAGCCCTCGATCATTCGACAAAAATCGCGCGACGCCATCGGACCTCTCCTTCATTATCTGAATCAATGGAGCGACTGACGTCTTAAGCAAGCCATATGCCGCTTAATCTTTTAATAACAGTGGTTTGGCAGCAATATCGCGCGAGTGCTGATTAATTCGGGAAATCCCGCCGCGCCCGAACCTAGGACATGCGCCTATCCGCGAAATAAGCGCGTTTGGCTTGCGAGGGCGTCAGATAGAAGCGCTCGCCTTTCCTGTAAGCGGCGTTTTCTGCGAGCACTTCGAACTCGTACATGTCCGCGGCCGGCCGCCGCGCCTCATCGTCTCGGGCCGAGGGCGCGCCGCGAAGCACGACGCTTCTCGGCAAGTGATTGGAGTTGACGCAATTCTCCGACAACTCCAGAACGCCATTCGCGCTGTTCATCATCACCACCTCCTCGTTCCTTTGCGCCGGGGCCATTTAAAGCGCGGCGAGCGGCGAAAATCCAATTGTCGTTTGCGATGGTGTGATGCATTTTATGCATCATGGAGCTGCAATGGATCGACGATTTCCTGGCTTTGTGCCAGACGCGAAACTTTACGCGCGCGGCGGAGGCGCGTTGCACGACGCAATCCGCCTATAGCCGTCGAATGCGGCGGCTTGAGGAATGGCTCGGCGCGCCGCTGTTTTATCGGGAGCGGCGTCCGGTGGACCTCACGCCCGCGGGAGAGCAGTTCTTGACGCGCGCGCATCGGCTGCGCGAGGATATTTTCGACGCGCGCCGCGCGGTGTTGAGCGCGTCCAGCCATTTCAAGAAATCGCTGCGCATTTATACGACCAACACGCTCGCCGCTTCATTTCTTTCGACGTGGCTGGCGGAAAACAAATTGGAGAATTATTCGCTGATCGTCGCCTCGATTTCCGGCTGTTTAGAGGCGGTCAGGCGTGGGCACGCCGACATGGGCCTGATCCCACATTTTGGCGGCGACGAAGCCTTGGCGGGACTGACGACGCTGGAAATTGGGCGGGATCGTTTAATGCTCGTGGCCGGCGCGATCCAACGGCGCCCGGTGGCCTTGGTCCAGAGGAAACTGCGCGGTCCCGTGATGGTCTATACGCCCGGCACGACATATGGCGCGCGGATCGCCGCCATGCTGGAGCGTCATGGAATCCAAATACAGGAGTCGCCCGTGTGCGAGAGCGCCTCGGCGGAGGCTTTGCTCGCGCAGGTCAAGGCGGGACTGGGATCGGCGTGGATTCCCGAAATTCTTTTGCGCGACGCCAAGGTGAAAAGATGCGCGGCGCCGGATTTCTTCGATATTCCGTACGAAATACTGCTGATCAAACCGCGATAACGCGGCCGCGCCCGGGCTCAACTCACCGAGGCGAGATGCCGGCGCGCCAGCGCGATGTCGGAACGGGAGGGCAGGCCGGCCTCATTGCCGAGATGTTGCACCTTATGCGACGAGGCGGCGTTGGCGAATTCGAAATGCTCGCGCCAGGGCGCCGTCGGGTCGTCGAGAAACGACGCGCAATAGGCGCCGTGGAACACGTCGCCCGCGCCCGAGGTGTCGACGACTTTTTCGGCCGGCACATGCACCGCCGGCAAGTTTTGCGTGTCTCCATCCAAGTCGTACCAGAGCAGTCCCTTTTCGCCATTGGTGACGCCGCCGACGCGGCACCCCTTCTCCTTGAGAAAGGCCAGCATCTCCAATTCCGACAGCGACATCTGGCGGCACAAGTCCTTGGCGACGATCGCCACGTCGACAAAGTTCAGCAGCTCCAGCAGGCCGGGACGCAAGGCGCCGCCGTCAAGCGACACCAGCACGCCTTTTTCGCGCGCGGCCTTGGCGTAATAGAGCGCGGCGTCGCCCATATGGCCGTCGAGATGCAGCAGTTTCGCGCCTGTAATATCGAGGCGCGGGAAGGACTGGAGATAAGTGTCGTCGCGGGCGCGCAGTATCGCGCGTTGGCCGTGTTGGGGAAACACGAAGGACAGCGAGCTTCGCGCCACGCGGCGCGAGTGGACGCGCAGGCCATAGGTCGCCGCCATATCCAAGAACATGTGCGCGAGCCAGTCGCGCGCGACGGGGATCAGCAGATCGGGCGATTGGCCGAGCTTGGCGCAGGCGAAGGCCGCGGTCGCCGAATTGCCGCCAAAGGACACCGCATAGTCCTTGGCGACGGTCTTTTCGTCGCCGTGGGGCAGGGCGTCGGCGATCATGCTGACGTCGATATAGGCGTGACCGATGAACAGCGCGTCCAAGGCTTCGCTCCGCGTAAGCCGCTCCCCGGCGGCCTGGGGTTTTAGACGGAAAAACTGACGCCGCAGCCGCAGGAGGACGAAGCGTTGGGATTCTCGACGCGAAATGCCTGGCCCATCAGATCGTCGACGAAATCGATGCGGGCGCCTTCCAGATAGGCCAGCGACGCCTCGTCCACCGCCAGTCTCGCGCCGCCCTGTTCGAGCAAAAAATCATTGTCGCCGGGCGCGGGGTCCACGGCGAAGGAATATTTGAAACCCGAGCACCCCCCGCCGTCGACGCCGACACGAAACACCGCGCCGGGCGCTTCCTTGGCGAGAATCCCAACGATTCGCCGAGCCGCCGCTTCGCTGATTTCGACTCGGGTCGTCGTCTGTGCGCCGCTCATGTGTCTTGTCCCTTTCCGGCCGTCGGATCGCGCGAAAATATCGTGGGCGCTTCACCGCCCGCGTTGAATTAAGTCTATCATAGGCGCGCCTCGATGGTCTTTCAATGACGGGAGTTTTTCCTTGGCTATCCGCACGCCTCTGGCGCCTTACGCCTGCGACGCGACGCGCTCGCGCGGGCGGCTCATCGAGGAGGCGCCGTCGCGCACGCGCAGCGAGTTTCAGCGCGACCGCGACCGGATTCTGCACTCGACCGCCTTTCGCCGCCTCGCCCATAAGACGCAGGTGTTCGTTCCGCTCGACGGCGATCATTTTCGCACGCGGCTGACCCACACCATCGAGGTTGGGCAGATCGCCCGGGCGCTGGCGCGGGCGCTGGCGCTCGACGAAGACCTCGCCGAGGCGGTGGCGCTCGCCCATGATCTCGGCCA
>PLZT01000283.1 GCA_003152255.1 Methylocystaceae bacterium
TCGCTTCCTCGCCCGCCGAATAGGGCCAATGTCGTCGATCGGGGCGCCTATTTCAAGGCGCGGCGGCGCGGCGAAGAAGAGGCCGCCGACCGCGCGGCGACCCCGTGGCTCCGATGGCCGGTCAAGCCGGCGAAAACGACGCCCGCGAAGGGGCGCCTACATCCACTTCTGGCGCCACCAGCGAATGAAGCCCGTGACCGAGAGGAACACGGCGAGGACGGCGAAAACGTCGTTCACCCACCTCCACTCGGACCAGAAGATCGTGCCCATATGCACGCGCAGCAACCAGGAGAACCAAGGCGTGCCGGAATCGGTCGGCTGTTTCACGTCGAAGGTCTCGATCTCCTTGCCGTCGGCGTCGGTCACATACATTTTGGACGAGCTCTTCCAGACGAAATTGTCGCCCAGCCGGGTCACGTCGGAGGGCATGAACATGCCTTCCATGCCGCCCATTCCGGCGGTCTCGGCCCTACGCGCCATGCCGGCGCTCATGCCGCCGCCGCCGCCCTGGCCGGCGTCCTGCCGCGCGCCGCCGTTCATGCCATGATGGGCGTGATCCATGCCGGAATGGTCCATCCCGCCCATGCGCTCCGCTCCGGCCTCGCGATTTCCTCCGCGTCCGCCGCCTTGGCGCGCCTCGCCACGCCCACGATCCCTGTCGGAAACCACGACCTCATGGTCGACCTGATCCGCGCCGCGAATGAGCGAGGGCCCGGCCATGCCGCCGGAAACGAGCACTTTGTCGCCAATTCGGCGCAGGCGCGTCGCCGCGCCGACCGGCTTGCCCGTCGCGTCCTCCTCGCGCGCCCAGCTCCGCCCATTGTCCACGGTGGTGAACATGCCGATGCGATTGCCGATGGTGAAGGCGCCGGGCATGCCGGGATAGGCGACGATGGCGTCGATCCAGCCGGCCCAGGACGAACCGTCGAAGGCCGGCGTCAGATAGGCTTGCGGTATTCGCGTCGCCTTCATCCAGTCGCCTAGCTCGCGTCCGTGGCCAATAAAAATGCCGGTGACCGCGAGATAGATCAGCATCAGCACCGAGGCGACGCCGAGCGTGGCGCTATGGGCGCGAAACAGCCAGACAATGGTCGAGCGGCGCGCCGCCTTGGTCGCCTTGGACGCGGCGCCGACGCTCTTGGCGCGGCGCCTCCACCATTTCGGCAACCCCCAATAAAGCAGCCCGGTCAGCGACAGGATGAACATGCCGAGGCCGCCGATGTCGTTCATGACCAAGGAGGTCACGGAACCCACGAGGCCTTTGCCGAAATGCAGTTCGCGAACAAAGCGGTTGAGCTGGACATCGGTCACGCGAGACAGGGGTCCAAGCGGTCCGAGTTCGATCGTGTCGAATTTGGCGGGTTCTTCCGTTTTGAACCGGACGATTTTTGACTTGTCGATGACCGCGAGCAGTTCGTCCGGAGCCGATCCCGCGGCGAGCGAGGTGACATACTCGCCCTTCAAGGTCGTCTGCCGCGCGGTCGCGCCCTTGTCGTTGGAGACATAAACGCCGTTGTCGGACGCGAACCAAAGCGAATTCCAGCCGACGGCCGGATCGGGCTCGATGGCGAGAATTTGCGGATGATCGCCGTCCAGGAAGCGCGTCGCCGTCCATGTCGTCCCGCCGTCGCGAGACAGCCACAGTCCGCGCGGACCGCCCGCCACCTGAATGGAGCGATCGCTCGGATCAATCTGTAGATAGCGGGCGACGCCGCGCGCCGAATTCGCGTCCAGCGACGCCGGCGTCAAAAAGGCCGGCGACTTATTTTGCATCAGCCAGCGCCACGAGTCGTGGTCGAGGAAGAAGCCCGTGAGACCCAGCACCGCCAGCCAGGCCGCGCCGATGAGGCCGGCCCATTTGTGTATGAAGAAGTTCCAATAATAGAATCCGCCGCCGCTCTGCTTTTTCGTTTTGGCGGGCGCGGAGATTTTTCGCGGAGCTGGCGCGCGCGAGTCGACCTCGTCGCCTAGGGATGCGTCGCCGGGATGCGAAACGCGCCGAAATATTGAGTCTATGAAAGCCATCGTCGTTCCCTCTCGAACAGGGGCGACCCGCGCGCTCCGAATGCGATTCCGCCGGTTCCGGAGTGTGGTCGCTATGTCGCTTGCGCCCTCTCGCGCCGAAACGACGGACGCGCGAAGCGCCCGGACGACGGAAGGCGGTTTGTGGCATGGAGAGCGCGGACGGCCTTGCGCCTGCCCCGGAACTTCTCGACTTTTATGCGAGCGCGGGGGGCGCGCGCGAACGTAGATCGGCGGGACCGCCTTCGAGTTCGCGGCCGAGCAGCGTCTCGAACGCAAAACGCGTCGAAACTTCCAGCTGGTGAACGAAATGGGAAATGGAACGCGCGCCGAGCCCCGGCGCGGCTGACAAGGCGCAGGCGTCGCAACAGGACGCGTGTGTCCCCGCGGGCGCGCCGCCGCGCTCCGTCGCGCCATGGCAGTCGATCGCGGGCGTGGACGTCGCCGTTACGCGCGTCTCGGATTGACGCCTCGAGTCATTTGGCGACGAGTCATGGATCGACGCGCCGTGGGTCGAGGACGCGAGGCCGAATAACAGCGTCGCCAGCACGTAAAGCGCGGCGACCGCCTGCCTTCCCATTTGGGATCGAGAGAGCGTCCTCATGGGCTGGAATGTTGCATGGGCGCTTATTTTTCGTCAAGAACACGGCGGGCGCGGAACCCTGCGACCGCCCGACTGGAAACGATTCAGACATAATGACGACAGCGACATACGGCGAGATCAAGCCGCCGGGCGAGTCCGTGAAAAGTGGGAATTGCGGCGTTTGTCGACTTGACGGCGCCCGCGCGCCCGTAGCATGGCTCGATAAGGCATGGAGCCGTGGAGCGCCGTCGCGGCGAATCGCGCCCGCCCCGCGCCGCGCTCCATAATGCGGTCCAAACGCCAAACTCCCGGAAAATGCGCCCATGAACAGCAATGCGGTCGACGGCGGCCACCTCAAGGCCTTTATCGAGCGAATCGAAAAGCTCGAAGAGGAAAAGCGCGCCATCGCCGACGACATCAAGGATGTCTATGGCGAGGCCAAGGGGACGGGTTTCGATCCCAAGATCATGCGCAAGATCGTCTCGCTGCGCCGCCAGGAAAAGGGCAAGCGCGAGGAGGAGGAGGAAATTCTCGGCCTCTACCTCTCGGCGCTCGGCATGGAGTGAGCGCCCCGGTAAGCGCTCGTTAACCATAAGTCCCTAACGCTTGTTCGCGGAGCCACGCCCGACGGCGCGGCTTGAGCGTCCGCGCGAGGGATGACGTGCCGCCCAGAACAACAAAGCACAGCGTCGCCGCGTCGCTCGCGGCCGCCCTGTTGCTGGCGCCGGCGCAACAGGCGCGAAGCCAGGAGCTTCCCCTCGCGCCGGCGATCGAGCCATCGCCCGGCGTCGACGCGCGCGATGTCTCGCCGCTCGGAAACCGGGACATGACCGCCGACCCGATGCGCGGCGATTCGCTTCGCGGCTTCCGGCCCGAGGGCGACGCCTCCACGACCGGCGCGAACGCGGACGATGCGGCGCCAGGCGCGCCGAATTACGGCGCCCCACGTCCGAAGACGAAGCTGCCGAAACCCTATCCTCCCCATCGCGTTCACGCCGGCGCGCCGCATCCGTCCAAAAACCCCCTGCCGCCGCTCGAACCTTATAAAACCTCGGCCGCGGCGCGCCGCGCCTTGCGCCTGCATCCGCAACCCGACGTGCCAGCGCCGGAGGCAGGCCCCACCGTCGCCATGACGCCCACGATCAAGGCGAAGCCAAAGCCCATCGTCGAACTCAACCCATACGATCCGGTCGGCATCGGCGTCGGCTCGCTTCGTTTGACGCCGTTCCTCGAACTTTCGACCGGCTACGACAGCAATCCGGATCGTCTGTCTCCGAACAGCGTCCCCGCTCCAACCGGTTCGAAGCTGCTGCGCGCCGACGCCGGATTCAAGCTTCGCTCCGACTGGGAGCGGGACAGTCTCCAGGCCGATCTGCGCCTCGGCTATGTCGACTATTTCGACTATGAACAAGCCAGCCGCCCGGACGGCGCCGGAAATTTCGTCGGCCGCTACGACGTGACGCGCGACACCGCCATCGACGCGCTCGGCCATTTCAATCTCGATACGCAGCGCCCGGGCGCGCCGGCGATTTCGTCGGGTTTGCCGGGCGTCACCGTAACCAACCGTCCCATCATAGTCTCCGCCGGAACCGCCGCCGGCGTCACCGAGAAATTCAACCGGTTGGAAGTGTCGCTGCGCGGCGCCTTCGACCGCACGATGTACCAGGACGCCTATTATTCCGACGGCTCGACGCTCAATCTCGCGAGCACGGATTTCAACGACTACGGAGTCATCGGCCGGGTCGCCTACGAGATCTCGCCAAGCCTAAAGCCCTTCGTCGAGGGAACTTACGACACGCGCGTGCACGACTCGCCGGTCGATCCCTACGGCTACTATCGAGACAGCGACGGGTTGGCGTTGCGCGGGGGCGCGGAGGTGAAGATCAGCGATCTCCTGCATGGCCAGGCCTCGGGCGGCTATGCCGAGCGCGACTACCAGGACGTTCGCCTGCCGCAATTGCGCGGGCCGACCGTCGACGCCGCGCTTATCTATACGCCCACGCCGCTGACAACACTGACGTTGCGCGGCGCGACGACACTCAATGAGACGACTCTGGCCGGCGCTTCCGGCGCGATTTCGCGCACGATTAACGCGGAGCTGTCGCACGATCTGCTCCGCAATCTGACGGTGACGGCGCTCGGAACCTATTTCAACAACCAGTATCAGGGCGTCTCACTGGTGGAAAACGGCTACACCGCCGGCGTGAGGCTGGATTACAAAATCACGCGTTCAATCGCGTTCCACGCCAGCTATTCCCACGAGCGGCTGAGCAGCAACGAAGCGGGAGACGATTACACCGCCAACGTCTTTCTCGTCGGCCTGAGGTTCCAGCAATAGCGTTTTCCCAGGGAGCGGACGCCGCGTCGCGCGAAGGAAAGCGCGAAAAATTAATAATCGAGGAGCATGGCGCTTTCCGAGAAGGAAGCGCTCTTCGCTCGCCTCGCATCGCGGGAGTCCTGTTCGGCATGTGGATGATGCTTGTCTTTACAGTGAACAGCCTACTGAATTTCGTGGTCAGCCTGCTGGTCGCGAAGTTTCTCGGCCCCGCCGAATATGGCCGCTTCGTGCTGGCGTTGTCGGCCTCCGTGGTCATTCAACTGCTGTTGTTCGACTGGCTGCGATTCGCGGCGACGAGATTTTACTCCGAGCGCGACCGGCTCCAGCGCCCGAACGTGCGCGCGACGCTCGACGCCGCCTTCGGTTGGATCGCCTTCGCGGCGAGCCTCGCGGCCTTTGGCGTCTACGCATCGGGCCTCGATCTGCCGCTGTCGCCCGATTTGGCCGGGCTCGCCATCGGCGTTTCCATCTCCAACGGACTGTTCGATTTCGCCTGCGCCTTGCTGCGCGCGCGCTTTCTCGACAAGTCCTACGGTTTGCTCGTCGTCGCCAAGAACGCGCTCGCCTTCACGCTCACGGTCGGCGGCGCTTTCTGGTTCGGCTCGGCGCGGGTCGCGATCGTCGGCATGATGGTCAGCGTCCTGGGCGCGCTGTTAGTCGGGCGCGGCGGACTGATTGACGACGCGGCGCGCGATGGCCGCGCCGAGCGCGCGTTGGGGATGAGATTTTTGGCTTACGGCATGCCGATCATTAGCGCCAACATTGTCTATCAGTCCGTTCCGCTGCTCAATCGCGTGCTGGTCTCGCAATCGCTCGGCTTCGCCGAAGCAGGACAATATTCGCTCGCCTATGAGATCGGCGTTCGCATCGTCGGCGCGATCGGCTCGGCGCTCGACGTGATTTTGTTCCAACTCGCCGTGCTTCACGAAAAGACGACGGGCCCGGAGAGCGCGCGGGCGCAGGTTTCGACCAACATGGGCGTCGTTTTCGCCGTCGTCGCGCCGGCGGTGCTCGGCTGCTGGCTGATTCTGCCGAGCTTCGAACATTTGTTCGTTCCGGAGAGTTTTCGCGGCCCCTACGCGCATTATTTCGCGCTGATGGCCCCTGCCCTCGCCGCCTTCGCGCTGATCAACTACGCGATCAACCCCGCATTTCAGATCGCGCACCGGCTGGCGCCGCTGGTTATCGCCGCGCTGGTGGCGGTGATCGCCAATCTCCTCGCCATCGGGCTTTTGGCGACGACCAAGGACGCCTCGAATTACGCCCTGGCGCAATCGATTTCGAGTCTCGCGGGAATGGCCGCCGTCACGGCGATGTTGACTTGGCTGGAGCCGATGTGGCCGAGACCGCGCGATATTTTCGGCGCGCTGGCCGGCTGCGCGGCGATGCTCTGCGCCGTTCTGCCGCTACGCGGCATGGCGCCGGGCGTGGCCGCGATGACGGCGCAAATTCTGGTGGGGGGAGCCGTCTACCTCGCGGCGGTGGCGGCCCTGGACATCGCGGGCCTGCGCACCCTCCTGCGGCCCAAGATCGCGGCGCGGCTCAACGGTTGAGACGGCACGATCTCGCGTCGCGCGGCGCCGCGAAAACCTTCGGAAACCCCGCCTAGCGCGCCGAGGAGCGGCCTTCCCCGATCTCAATTGGATTCAATCTTCGATGGGGGGGTTGGCAAACGCCTCCGACCCTTGCTATATGCGCTCACCTTAGATTTTCCCCGATAGCTCAGCTGGTAGAGCACGCGACTGTTAATCGCTAGGTCGTAGGTTCGAGTCCTACTCGGGGAGCCAAGGATTTCAAAGACATAGACGCGGGGCTTGAGAGACGCTTCGATAAGCGCCGGACTCCGGTAAGCACTCGGTAAGCAGAAATCAGAAATTCGAAGAAACGACCGGCAATCGAATCAACGGCGGCCTGTGGACTGTTTCCTCATGGCCATCGGCCCGCATAAATCGTCGAACTGCAATCCGAAGGCGTCGCCGGCGCCTGGGTGACGTGACGCAACCCCTTCGAGCAATGGCGCGGAAGATCGTGTAATCGTTTCTCTGTCCAGGGGATTGCGACCAGGGCGCGGACAAGGGGAGCGCATATGACGCGAATCGTCGAGCATCGCAGCGCTTTGCCGTTCGGGCCCGTGGTGGAGGTGCATGTGCGTCATGACCCGGACGCCGAAACGCCGGTCTTTGCCACGGTCAGCGTCAGCACATTCGGCGCGACGCCCGATCCCGAGGCATTTCCGCAACCATTGCCGGCCGCCGATGCCCTTCTTCAAGCACTCGCTTATGCAGAGCGAGTCGGGATTGCCTGCGTTTGGATTAATGACCCTGGCGGCCACTTCCCGCCGGAGAAACGCCCTGTGCGAGACGCGAGCGGGCTGTGAGCCCTAATCATCGTGAGTCCGCGACCGCCAATGTGATTTGGCGACACGGCGGCGCAAACCCCAAACTTGGGGATTTCTTTGATGTTGCGCTCAATCGTCCTGCAAATATCGCGCGAGCGGGCGAACCCTCGAACGCCGTTGCTGGTTCAAACGCGCCGGATCAAACGAACCAGCAAGAGCAGGACGATAGCGCCGACCGCGGCATTCAGACTGAGGCGCACGAGCCCGGTTCCAAAGTGAACGCCGAGCCGGGGCGCCAGCCAATTCCCGATATAGGCGCCGATCGCTCCGACGATGACATCGCCAACGATCCCCATTCCATATTTCGTCATGAACTTCGCGGCGATCCATCCGGCGACGAGGCCGACCAACAGAATCACGGCAAGGCTTTGATAGGGCGGATGCAGGGTGGGCAGTTGCATGCGGTTTCCAATGGCTTCGCTCAGATTATCCAACGCGCATCTGAAACGCAAAGCGGCCCGCCTAGTCGACAGAGCTTCCGGCGACGATGCGGATGCCGTGCCAGCCCGATATATGAGTCCCCGTATCGGCCCCGAGGCTGAGAGGAAGGCACGGACCCTCTCGCACTTATTCCGCGCAACGGGCGGTCACTTGGAGTCGGGTTCATCTACCCAGCGCCACCCCGGTGGAAGTTTTGGCGCTGCGACTGCTGGTGGCAAAGTGGGTGATTGACCCGTCTTAATGACTTGGCCAACGCTTTTGACGCACTCGTCCCATGGCGGCGTTTCCTCTGGCATGAGACAGTGCTCTCGAACAGTCCTGTTGATACGTTCCAACGTATCGTGACCAACCCCCCACATAATCTGGTCGTTTGATTGTTGAGAACATTGTCGGAACCCTTAAACGCTGTCGGTTTGCGCGCAGATCTTGTTGACTATTGCTTGCCGCCTACGAAATTCCGCGCTCGTCAAACTAAATCGTCGTGCTTTGGCCGCGATCTGCATTTCCTCATACGCAGGATCGGCGCCAACGAAACCCAACCTTTTCGCGTCTTCCCAAGATAACTTTCTGATCTCATCAGGACCAACACTTTGCATAATTTGAAACACTTCATCTGGCAAGTTCATCTCGCGTAAATAATTGCGAACATCAATCATGAGTTTTTTATAGCGAAGGTCACATGCGTCGGCTTCGCGCCGAGCGTGGCCTCAGCCAGGAGGCGCTCGCCCATGAGTGCGGGATCAACAGGACCTACCTGAGCGCCGTGGAGCGGGCCGAACGCAACGTCTCGATCGACAACATTGGCCGGATCGCGACGGGGCTTGCGGTCGAGCCATGGACACTGCTTCGAGATGATCCGTCAACCACGTGACGCTGGGCCGCTGTCAGTTGATGACCGGACCGAGCGCAGGCACCGCCAGTCGTCGCAGGTTGACCCGAAGCGGACTCCAAATCATTTCCCCATATAATACGAGACGGCCGCATTCTGGCATTGATCGGCGCACGCCGGGCGAGCCGCTCGGTCTGGCGGACAAACCTCTAGCGCCCGCTACAACTCTGCTGAATACGCAGCGACCGCATCTTCATTCCATTCGAGCCCGACTCCAGGCGCGTCACGAATGTGCAGCATACCGTCGACGATCTTATACGGCTCTTGTATAATAGTATTGGCCCAATGCTGCCATTCCAGCCAATGCGCCGTCTCCGTGACCCGCATGACGTGGGCGGCGACTTCAGGGTAAAGGTGAGTGGAGATAGGAACGCCCGCCGCTCCGGCGATCGCGGCCGCTCTGAGCCAGCCAGTGACGCCGCCGATGCGCATGAAATCCGGCATCACCAAGTCGCAGGCTTTCATCTGAAGCGCGCGATGGAGGTCGCGAACGCCATAGAAATTCTCGCCGATTTGAATTGGCGTTTTCAGTCGGGAGGACAGCCGAGCGAAGCCGTCGAAATTGTCGTAAACGATCGGCTCCTCGATCCAGTCGAGACCCAAGTCGTCGATCGCGTGGCAGCGGCGCAACGCTTCGGCGAGATCGAGACCCTGGTTGAAGTCGACCATTAGGTGAATTCCATCGCCGACCGCAGCGCGAACGGCGTGGATCGCTCTGAGATCATCCCGCGCGTTCTCCCGCCCGAGCCGAAGTTTGAGACCTGTGAAGCCTCCTTCGTCGCGCAGCTCGATCGCCTCCTCCGCGAGCGGCTCCGGCTCCCTGAGCCAAAGCCCGTTGCTGTTGTACGCCTTCACGGGTCCGACCGTGCCCCCTAGAAGCATGCACAGCGGCAGGCGGGCGGCCTTCGCCAGCGCGTCCCAGGCCGCCATGTCGAGCCCCGACACGGCGATCATCGCGAGGCCCTGATAACCCACGAAATGGAGGGATTTGCGGGCAAGTTCGTAAATTTCGACCGGCGCCACGCGACGCCCCTTGAGCATCTCGCCGAAATCATGAAGCGCAGGGATCAGATATCGCATCGCCTTGATGGTGTATGGTTCGAGATAGCTTCGTCCAACGACGCCTTCCTCGGTCAACAGGTCGATCAGAATTAGCGGCCAATCAGGGAGGGTCGCTATCCGCGCGACAATGGGCCGCTTCAGCTTTAGCACTACCGCTCGCGCCTGGATTGATCGTAACGTCAAGGATTCAAGTCGCATTGCGGGCGATCCGCTTTGGTGTTTCAGAGGAAATCGCGTGCGCGCCTCGGGGTTCAATTACTCCGCATATTGAGCAATTCCATTCCCGAACGACCAATTCTCTTTTTGAACCTCGACGAGATTGATGAATACGTCCTCGGGACGAAGCCCCAGTCGGGCATGGAGAGCGTCGGCCACGGCCTTGTAGAATGCTTTCTTTTGCTCGACGGTTCGGCCGGCGTTGAGCGTTAGTTGGATAAAAATGCAATCTTGAGTGCGTCGAATGCCAAGATAATTTTCGTCGGCGACTAATGCGCCGATCGGATGCTCGGTGATGACTTGGAAACGGTCGTCCTTAGGCGCTTTCAGGGCCTCGATCATCGCCTCGTAGACGATGTCGCCGACCGTGCGACGATATTCGGCGGACTTTCCTTGGACGAGATCGATGCGCGCGATTGGCATGTGCGGTCCTTACTGACTGGCGTCGACTGTAGTTGCAGCGAACCTTTGCGAGCAGCGGCGCCGAGCAGGGCTGAGCAGCCGGTCCCGTCCGGCTCAGGTCGCAATGTTTTTCAATTCGAGCGCGGTCCTCAAGCCACGTCTTCAGTTTTATCGAGCAATTGAGTCAACCGCTCGACTTGTTGCAACAAGATGCCGCCGACGCCGAGGGCGAACCAAACGCCGATGACAAATCCCCAGTGGATCGGCGCGGCGAAGAATTCCTCCCGAAACCAGAATGTGTGTCCCCATTCATTGAAGCCAACGCTGACCAAGATCATGAAGGGGCCGACGACAGCGAGCGTCAACGGAACCGAAATGCCCTTGGCGTAGAGCGGCAATCGGGTCCGCGCATAGATCCAGGCGGAACCGCCCAGAAGCACATAGAGCGGAAAGTTGAAATAAAACTCGATGATATGATTGGCGGTGAATGGCGTGTCGCGAATCGAGACCTGATGCCAGGAATTGTCCTGCTCGGCGAAATAACTGCCGGCCCAGTAGACCGCGAAGGTGTAAACGCTGATCCACATGGTCAGTGTGAAATAACGGGTGATTTCCTCTTTCGGCGACATGGCGTCCATATTCTGGTCGCGCGTGAACCAGAGATATCCCCAAAGTGCAGGAAAAACTATGGTCAGCACGGCCAGCTCGATGTAGAGCAGGCGCATCCAATGCGTCGCGAAGGCCGGTTCGGACGAATCGAGGCCGGCCGATATGCCGAAGGCGCCCTGATACAGCCGAAACCCGACGTATATGACCGTCAGCCCGGCGAAGGTCGCCAGATATTTGTATAGTTCCCTGAGGTACCACGGCGGCCCAAAGCTCATGTGCGCGGCGGCGGCTGGTTGGATTTCTTGTGACGTCACGGACATTGCGATTGCCTTTCGAGTTTCGGCTTGGTTGGACCAGCGGGCGAGACGCGGTCGACGTTAGTTGAACGTTGGAATGATGGCGGTCGAGACGCTGGCGATGTGGCGTTGGCCGTTCGCGTCATAGAGGAACAGGAGACCGCCCAATCTGCTGTCCGCATCGCGAATGAGCCCGTCCAATCTTTCTCGCTGCCACAAGGAGTCTGTCGCGGTGATACGGACGGTTCGCGTTTCTCCCGGCTGAATCGGATCGGCGGAGTCGAGGCTCATTCCTTGCGGAGCGATAAGCGTGTTTGGGTCGCCTTCGCGAGACGGCCCGACGCCAGGGTTAAGAAAACGCACATTGGCCGTCGTGAATTCTCCAATCTGGACCGGCTGGTCCGACGCGTTGTAAATTTGCGCGACGATAGTCAGCGATCGGGCGGGAACGTTGAATTCCGCGCGCTGAACTTTCATTTTCACCAAACCATTGACGGCCGCGGGCAGGGGCTCGATCTGATCCATTCCGGCCTGAAGCGGAATGGCGCTAGGATATTGCCGATCCGTCATCGCCTGAGCGCCGAAAACGAACAGGGGAACCCCTGCAAGCATTAGCACGGCGATTTTCCTGTCGAGCGGCGTGATTAATGCTTTCTCCTGGCCGAGCTGAAGCATTTTGTAGCGTGGCAGGAACAACGGCCGCCGCACCCACCAGAGCAGCCAGGCCGAGCCGAGCGCGATCCAGAACGCATGCCATGCGACGCCATTGGCGAGGCCGTAGCTCTCCATGTCGATCATGTCGCCATTGAGCGTTTTCACTTGATTGGTGAAGGCGGCTCGATCGCCGACGACTTCGAACCACTGCCCAGGCCCCATGACAGCGCCGGCGTCATGCAGATTGAAAAACGGATGGAGATGATATCGGCCGGGCAGGCGCGCCTTGAGCACGATTTTGAAGTCGTAATCGCCACCCAGCTTCAGCGCGGCGGAACTGACGGAGGATTGCCCGTTCAGATAGCGCTCGGTGCGGATGAACACGGGTCCGGGCGACGAGACGTTGAGATAGGTCGCATCGGGTTTGGGCACGCCGCGCGGCCAGTCCTCGGCGACATGAAATTTGCCGGTGATCACCACCTCATCATTGACGCTCAGTTTCTCCCGCGACCATTGCACATCGTACCATTGGATGGTGCGCATACGAATGAATGGCTCCAGCGCCTTTTCGCCATGGGCCGCCGCGCCGTTGGGGGCAAGCGTCACGCAACATGCGCATAAGCCGAGGAGGCCGAGGAACTTCTTGATCGTTTTCAACATGGCCGCGCCCTCGCTTAGATTTTCTGGACGAAACGGGTCGTTGCGAACGCTTTGCCCATGAACCACCAAGCGGGGTACATCAGCGTGCACAACAATCCCGAGCAAAACGCCGACAGCGGCGTCGCGACCTGTCCGTAGGTCCTCAGCGTCCCTCTTTCGATGAGCCGCAAATATTCGGGCGTGCCGGCGCGGATATATTCAAAGCCGAACAGATCGGCGACGGTCAATTGCGCGCCGCCATATTCGACCGGCACATGAAACATGGCGAAAATTGGCCAGTTGCTCGGATAGAATAGCAGCGCGAACGCCATTCCGCCGAAGATGCTCGTCACCGTCACGCTGTTGCTCAGCATCAATATGACGTCGAGCACGAGAGCGCTCGGCAGCATGGTCGCCGGCAGCACCTCGTTGATCGGGAAATAGTTCCACAAATGATAGGCGAAGAAGCGCGCGATCCAGGTTCCGATCAAAAGGCATGCGATGCACAAGGTCGCGCCAAGCGGCAGACGGAAATGGGTCCAGAGGACGGCCTGGACGGCGGCGGGAAATGTTATCATCATCAAGGGAGTGACCAGCGGCCACCATTGCCGGTCCTTCCAGTCAACCCAAAAGTCCCAGTCGCCGACCGTCAGCGCCACATGAAGATGAAACGCGCCGATGAACAGAAACAGGGCCAGCACCAGGATGAGATAATCATAGGCCCGGGAAAGTCTCGCTTTTTCCCCCGTGTAAGGTTGCGGTGGAATTTCGAGATCGGTGCTCGTCATGGAAGTCTCCTGACAAAAGCGGCTGTTCGCCGGATCGCCGTATCGTTGCCGCCCGTCGCCCGCGAACCCTAAGTTCGGGACGGGGCGTCAACGGGCGTTGGAGATGCCAATCTAGGCGCCCAGGTGAACCGCGTGAAATGATGAGATTTAATGGTGGTATGAATGAAAATCACAGGCGGGAAACGCGCCTCCAAAATTTGCACGCGGGATATGAACTCGCCAACGAGAACACCGACCCAGAGGCGTCCGAAAAATGCCGGAACTGCGAAATTTCGATCTCAATTTGCTGGTGGCCTTCGATCTGCTCATGCAAGAGCAGAACGTCTCGCGCGCGGCGGAACATATGTTCGTCAGTCAATCGGCGATGAGCCACATTTTGCAGCGCCTGCGGCAACAACTAGACGACCCCCTGCTCGTCAAGACGCCGTCCGGCATGAAACCGACGGACAGGGCGCTCGCCTTGATCGGCCCGGTCAAGGCCGTCCTTCGCGACGTAAGGAATTTGATCAACGCCGGAGAAGAGTTCATCCCGGCGACAAGCGCGCGGCGCTTCGTCATCGCGGCGACCGATTATATGGATTTTCTCATCGTTCCAGCGCTCGTCGAGCGCATTGCGCGAATAGCGCCCGGCGTCGACATCCACATCAAACGAACGGAAACGCCGTTTCCCGAGAGGGAGCTGGAATACAGCGATCTCGATTTGGTGCTGGGGTTCGAGGCGATCTTGAACCCGCCGGGCCATATGATCGTCCAAAAGCTGTTTGAGGATCGCATGACGTGTCTGGTCGCTCGGGATCATCCCGCCGTTCGAGCCGATCGCCTGACGCTGGACGAATATGTCGCGCTGAAGCATATGCTGATTTCACGCACTGGAACACGCATCGGATTGATCGACGAATGGCTGGCCGGAAAGGGGCTGGAGCGTCGCATCGCGCTCATCGTGCCGCACTTCCTCTCCGCGCCATTCATCGTCGCCAGGACGGATATGCTGTTGTCCCTGCCTGAACGAATCGCCCAGAAATTCCTGGACCTCGCGCCGCTCAGCATATTGTCCGCCCCGATTGATCTTCCCGCCTACGATCTGGTGATGGTGTGGCACCCGTTGCGTGAGAACGATCCCGTTCATCGCTGGCTGCGCGGTCAGATACTCGCCATTTGCCAAACGCTGGACGCGCCCGCCGTTGCGTCGGTCACCGACCCGGCAAGCCGGGGGCGAGAGCTTTGACCTCGATCAGAAGGTAGGGCGGCTTGGACAGCGCTTCGCCGCTATTCAAGACAGCCGAGCGGTGAAGTTGATTAATCACGGCATAGAGCTTGCCTTTCGGCCCAAAAGCCAGGGAATCGACCCAGGCCAGCTCAGGGCTTTGCGCGAGCCGGTAATAGCTTCGATCCGGCTTGATGACCCCGATAGCGTTCGCCGCGAGGTCGCCGAGATAAATATTATTGTCTTTGTCGATGCTGATTCCGTCGCAGATCGGTTTGTCGCTGTAGCGCTCGACCATTTGACCGAGCGTGTTCGGATCCAGATTTTCGTCGGCGAGAGCGCCTGCCTTGATGCGATAGAGACTGGTTCCGTGCATGGGGCCAAAATACACCCATTCGTTTTGCAAATCCTCGGTGACGGGATTGACGCCGATATGGGGCCGGACCCAACGGCCCTCGGCGTCCTTCATCTGAATGGGCCGTCCATCGATTACGAGATCAATTTTTTCGGGAACAACGCTTGGGTGCCCTTCCAGCACGCGCCGGGCCGCGCCGGTCTCGATGTCCACAACGATGAACGCCGCATTGGCGCCGCCCGCCGGATCGACGATGAATATCCGGTTGTGCCGACTGTCCACCGTAAAATCGTTGACGAATGCGTCCTTGCGGGCGATCGGAGCGGGCAGATAAATGACGCGGCGCAATCTGTCGGTCTTGGTGTCCCAGCCCACGAGCTTGGGCGTGACGCCGCCGCGCATTCCATTGTCGAGCATCCAGACAACGCCGTCGACGCCGGTCCGGATCCCCAGAACCGAATCCAGCGTCAGGCCGGAATGGCCTTGCCGATCGTTCAACTCCTTGCTGGGAAACGGCGTGAGCGAGCCGTCGGCCTGACGTTCCACGACCGAGTCATTCGGCTCGTAGAACTGATGCTGGCTCATGATGATTCTGCCGCCTCCAGTCACAGTGACGTTTCCCGGGGCTTGAGACAGTTTCGCGATAATTTCGTAATTGGAAGCGGTCTCGGCGGAAACATGACCCGAGAACGCGAAAAGAAATATTAGCGTGGCGAAGGCTTTTTGCACGGCGGTCTCCCGGAGGTCGAGCGGGCGCTCGACGTTTAGTGTACGCCATTGACCGCAGTGAGATTAATGGCCTTTTTTCATACCGGTATTACCCAGCCGAATGTCAGGCGTTCCCCCTTCCTACGGTTGCCGAACGCGTGTTGTCGGCGGTCTCAGTGATCGCCGAGGAGGAAGCGAGGCCAATTTGGCGTTTCAGGAGCCTTCGCCGCAAGGCTTCCTAAAGCAACCCTGGCCATTCCGCCCCGCGCGCCCCTTTCTTTCGAAAGGCACAACGTCCGCGCCGTTCTTTCTGTCCATTGCCGCGGAAATCGTCGCGCCGATGGTGTCGACTGCGCGGCGCAGCGGATCGGCGTCGAGATGCGCGTAACGATGCGTCGTCGCAGCTTGAGAATGGCCGAGCAGCTTGCCGATGATCGGAGGGCCAAGCGAGGCGTAGGTTCGAGTCCTACTCGGGGAGCCAGGGATTTCAGTAGCTTAGTGTAAGCGCCCGAAGCGAGAAGACACATTTTCGGTCCGGTCTAGACAGTTTGCCGTAGCGGACATTCCGCTTCCCCGTGAGATTGACATTCGAAGCAAGGTCTTTCGCATGATCGCGGAGCGCCGCCTCCAAATCGCGCGTCATGCAAACCATGTTTTGCGCCGAATATTCAACTTCGGTCGATTGCGAATTTTCCCGAGCCCACAACCGAGAGATAGAGGAAGATAAAGCAATAGACGGCGGCAAGTTCGCCCTTGTTAACCAGCGGCAGCAGCCCATGCTGCGCGTGACCGAGGAAATAGGCGAAGGCCGTGAAGCCGGAGAGCACGAAGGCGACAAGTCGTGTCTGGAAACCCACGAGCAGCAGCGTGCCGCCGACGATTTCAATGACGCCCGCCGCGCCGAGCAGGGACATAAGCTTCACGCCGGCGAACATCTCGACATATGGAACGCCGAAGAGTTTGGCTGTTCCATGCGGGATAAGCAGGAGCGCGAGCACGATCCGCAAAAGCCCAAGCACATGCGGCGCGAAACGCCCAGGGATAAGCGTTAGGGATTTCATCATCGCCTCCTTTGTTTCGAGAATCGTTTGACCAGAGATTCATGAGATGTCTCAAAGCTATTTCATACCAAATAGCACGCCAATCGCTTTCGCCTGTGGCCCGCGATCATGGCCTATTCCCTGGAGATTTTCACGGTCAATTTCCGTTCGTTGAATTTTGTCTCGCAAGGGCGGCGCGCCGACCGTCTCGCGGGTTAGGCGTCCAGCTTTTCACTCGCGCCCGCCCCGCCATGGACGCAATATCCGCCAACTTTGAAGCGTCGAGCCGATGATGGCGGCCTGAAAAGCCTCAAACCGCGCCGGATCAAGCCGCGAAAGCCGCTTCAGGCGTGTCCAGGAAGGTCGGTCGAGTCGAGCGGCGGCTTGGGGCGAAAAAATCGCAAACCCCGGCTAACGCTTCGTCCAACCAGTCGCGATCCGGCGCGGTCGAGACAACGAGGTCTTGACCGCGCCGTAAAAGCTACAGGGCTTTCGTTTGTTGAGCGTTCGCGCACTCGCGCGAAGCGAAATCGCGCGATGGGCCGAGAAGCGCTCGAGGCTCCGTTACGGGCGGGGCTCATCGCGACGACAGTTTTGATCGATATTCGGCGCGAGGGGGCCGGCGCCGCCAATGTCGTTCGCGAGGCGCGGATGCGATGGCGAGGCCGGCTTCTGGATATTCGGAAAACAACTCCCGCAATACGATCAGCAAGTCCGCCGCTTGCCCCACCGCTCCAAAGGAAAGCGCGACACGAATGTCGGCGACGATNNGACGGTGGCGCGCCCAAGTACAATTCATGTGGAGCGAGCTCGGCGAACATCGCGCATTGTTCGACCGTAACCATGGCGTTTCCTCCTTATACGGTCGCCAAAATGCCGCACGGCGCTCAGCCCAATCTGGTGTTGTTTTTGATGCGACACGACATCGTCGAAACGTTTAAATTCGCCGATGCGACCTTGGTACCGTCACAGCGCGCCAACCTTAGCGGCGCGTTGCTCCGAAAGGTGATCTTGGCACGGCTATACTGAGGTCGAGGTGGCCCGGAGATTAAATTTCCGTTAACCCTGTCTTAGCTGCCGTGCTGGCGCTAGCCGCGGGAGACTCGGACGAGGCGGGTTACATGGCTTTTCGCGGAGGAATGTCGCGCATGAAGGATGAGCGGCTTTAGGCCAAGAATTATTTCAACGACTTGCTCGACCCGAGCAATGAACCAACCCACCGCGCTCCTGCCACGGGGTTCACCGCCTATCTGAAAAACGGCGAGACGCTTGAAAAAACCTCGCGGATGACGAACCATGCGAGCACGCGCGCGACACGGCTTTACGATCGCCGCGCCGTGGACGTACGAGGACTCTTGTTTGAGCTTGCACGACTGAACGCCAGGCCCGCGCCACGGCGCGGGAGTTTACGAACTCGCAGGAGATTCGTGTGACAGGAAACTCCAGTTCCCGGTCTTCCGAATTACAACTCTCGCTAAATTTGACCCGAAGCGAGCTTGTCCGGGCATTCATCCGCGAAGCGGCGCTAGCGGAAGGCGCCCTCCCCGCCACCGCAAGCCTTATCGCCGAGGACACGCTCGAAGTGTGGTCGGCTCTTTGCACCTTGGCGTCGACCCACGAGCACGCTCGCATCATCGTATCGTGTTCTCACCGAGAAGTTCGATCTCGGATCTTGTTGCAAGGCCATTCTCGATTTTCGGCGATTGTCGCCTCGCTCGCCGCCCGCATCCGACGGGATGCGGGACTGTCCTATCGTGAGCGAGGAATTGATGGGTGGGAGCTAAGCCTTCATCGTGGCCTCGACCAGGAAATCGAACCGTCCGATTTATCGGACGAAGCGATGTCGCCGACGCCAGCCACGGCGGCGGCGACAAGCGGTTTGCAGACTGACCTGCCCCAGCAAGCAGACTCCGCGGCGATCGCTCGATGCTTCCTCGAGGTTTATGGCCACAACTATGTGCATACGGAGGTGTTCTCGCCGCAGCGTTATTGGAACAAGGTTGAGAGCGGCGAGCTTATTCCAGTGGTGACGCGGGACGAAAAGGGTGAGGTGATCGGTCACGTCGCGCTGGAGCGCGAACCCGGCGCATCCATCGCCGAGCGCGGGGAGGCAGTGGTGCTGCCGGCTTACCGTGGACACCATTTGCTCGAGCAAATGACCGAGCGGCTCTCCGAAGAGGCTCACAAACTCGGCCTGATCGGAGTTTACGCCATGCCGGTCACCATCCACACTTTTTCTCAGCGCAACGATGAGCGGGCCGGCATGCCGGTCTGCGCCGCCCTGCTCGGCGCGGCGTCAGAAACCTCTCGCCCCAAGGATCTGGCGGCCCCAACCGCCGGACAGCGGCAGAGCCTTCTCATAACCTTTCGCTTCTTGCGGAAGCCGGCCAGACCCAAGGTTTATCCGCCTGAGCCTTACCGTAAAATAGTGCTCCAAATCTATGAGAGCCTCGGCGTGGCCGTGTCGGCGTGCGAGCCTGCGGCGCCGACCGCCAAAGAGTCGAAAACAAGGATCAAAGTTGACCATCGCGGTTACGGGAAAATCCATTTCGAGCAAGTTGGTCCGAATGCCGGCATAGAACTGAAGCAGGCATTGCAGGATGTGCGGAGCCTCGGCGCCCGTTCGGTGCAGCTTTCCGCTCCTGTCGATGACCCCGGTCTACCGCTGCTGGCGGACAGAGCCCGCGATCTCGGCTTTTTCTTCTGCGGCCTCGGGCCCGCGTTTTCCGATGGAACCGATACTCTTTTGCTTCAGTTTTTAAGCGACCCGCTGGACACAGGAAAGCTCCAACTCTTTACAAATCAAACGAAGGATCTCTTGTCTTTCATCGAGCTTGATCGTGGCGCGGTTGGGCGGCCTGCTTGAGGCGGACGGAGTTCGAGTATGGACTATGATCTCCTATCCGCCGCCGTAGCGAAGGAATCAGCGGTTCTTCGGCATGGCGGCGGCGCGCCCGCCGAGCCTCCCTCCCCGCTCAATCCGCTCCGACAAGTTTCTTGACGGCTCCAGTGAGCGAGCCGACGGCCTCCTTGGCCCCTTCGAGTATCCCATCGCCGTCGTCGGCGTCGGGCGCGTGCTGCGACGGGTCGTCGGTCTTTTTGGCGGCGGCGACGGAAGCCGCGCGCGGCTTGGGCGCGACGGGCTTGGCGGCGGCGGGCTTGGGGGCGACGGGCTTCGCGGCCGCCGCCGCGGGGTGGCCGGAGTCGCCGGGATTGGCGGCGGACGCGGCTGGGTCGCCATCGGCGGCGGCTGGATTGACGCTGGCGAGATTGGCGGCGTGCGCGACGGTCCGTTTCTTCGCCGGTTTCGCGGCAGCGGGATTCTCGCCAGGCGCGTTCGCGTCGGCCGGGACGGAAGGCGCCGGCTCCGATTGCTCGCCGCTCTTGATAATGTCGGAGATCGCATCGGGAGAGGGAGCCGGAACGGCAGCCGGTGGCGCTGCGACGGTCGCGTGCGGCGTCGTGTCCGGGGCTAGCGAACCATCGGGCCGGATCGTCGCCACGTACGTCTCGCTGGTCGCGGAAGCCGACGCGGAAACAGCGGGGGGCGTCTTGGCCTGCGTGGCTTGGCTGGTCGGAGGGGCGGCGGAAGGAGCATCGGACTCGATCGCGCTGACATCCTCTTCGGCGGTTGGCGCGGCTCCATCCGTGAGCGCGAGCGACATGGCGCCGGCAAACGTGACCAGCACAAACGCCGCGAGCGCGAGAATCAAGCGCCGCGACTGAAGTGTCTCCATCGACAATGCGGCCGGTTGCGCCTTTCCTTTGGCAGGCGCGGCCCCCTTCGCGTTGCGCGCGACGGCTTTTCGGACCCCCTCGCGACGCGGCGGCGGGAGCGGATCGTTCTGCGGCTTCGCTAACTGACAGTCGACAGTCCAGTCACGGGCGCGAACCCGGTGCAAATGCTCTTCGAACTCTTGAACGCCCGCACTAAGTTGTTGTTGATCAAACAGCTTAGCCATGCTCTCACTCTCCGCTAACGCGCGCTCCGGGGACGGATCGACCTTGCTATCGCAGACGGCGAACGAGCGTTACGCATTCGCAAACGAAAGCTTCGCGTCGCTTTCGTTCCTATAAAACCACTCATGAATGGTAATAAATTCCTATAAAACCACTCATAACTGATAATATATTGCGAAGTTTTCACCGCACTCGCCCTTGCGATCCGTTAACGCAGCAAAACACCTAATTGTGGCCGATCTTTGTAAAGCCTTACGCGCAAACCGGAATTTTTGCGCGGCGCGCCCTTACAGACTCCGCGTAGTTAATTTCCTCGGACGCCATCGGCGGTTAAGCGCGGTCGATGGAATTAATAACCGCGTTTGATGGAAAACTCGTGACGCCGCGCGGCCGCGGACGCGGGCCATGGACCTATGGTTGCGTGGCCGCCGCCGCGACCTCGCAAATGGCGCAAGGCTGCTCGGGCTCCGGCGGCGTGAACACAGGCGATGTCCACCCGCCGCCCAGGGCCACGATCAGCGCCAGCGACGCCTGAAGCCTGCGCGTCTTAAGGGTCACGGCCTGACGCCGCGCCTGAAGCGAATCCGCTTGCGCCGACTCGACCTCGATATAATTCACGGCGCCTTCCGTATAAAGTTTTATCGCGATATCCAGCGTCTTGCCGGTCGCCACGACGGCCGCGTCTATGTCCCTGGCCTCGCGCGCGAGGTAATTGACCTGCGCCAACGCGTCCTCGACTTCCTCGATCGCCTTGAGAACCTGCTCGCGATATTGAGCCACCGCCTGAAGGTACGCGGCCTCGGCGTCATGCAGATCCGCCGTGTGCGCGCCGCCGTCGAATATGGGCAGCGTCATCGACGGCCCCAGCGACCATACGCTGTTGCGCCAATTGAATAGGCTCACGCCCGTATCCTGCGTTCCGCCCGAAAGATTCATCGTGAAGCGCGGGAAGAAGGCCGCCCGCGCCACGCCGATCGTGCGGTTCGCGCTAGCCACCCGCCGCTCGGCGGCCGCGATGTCCGGTCGGCGCTCCAGCAATTGCGAGGGCGCGCCAAGGGGAATCCGAGGCGAAGCGACGAGACGCCCCTTCGCAGGCAACGAAAAGCCCGAGGCTGGCATGCCGATCAACGTGGCGATCGCATGTTCGAGCAGCGCGCGGCGCGCCTGAAGGTCGGGGATTTGCGCCTTGACGAAATCGAGCTCGGCCTGCGCCCGCGACTCGTCCGCCGGCGATGCGATGCCGCCGTTCACCCGCTTGCGCGTAAGTTCCAGCGTGCCGCCATAGGAGGCGGCGATTTCTCGCAACAGGGCGATCTCGGCGTCGACACCTTCCAGCGCGATATAGTCGCGCGCCAGTTCCGCCTCGATGCTCAGCTCGATCGCCGCGAGATCGGCCTCCGAGGCTTCCGCTTGGGTCGCGCCGTCCGCGGCGATGTTGCGCACCCGGCCCCAAAGGTCGATCTCGTAACTCGCCTGAAGACCGAGTTCGTTGTCGCCAAAATGGTCCGGCTGATTTCTCGGCACGCCGTGCGAGAGCGCGTCGCGGATGTAATCCGTTTCGGTTGGCAGGCTGTCCGATGTTCGCATCGGGCGATGCGTCGATTGCTTGTTCGCGGTGATCTGGCCGCCCATATTGACTGTCGGCGACAGCCCCGCCATCGACTTCGCGGCGAAAGCTCGCGCGCGATCCATCGTCGCCAGCGCCGTCGCGACGTCCTGATTGCCGGGCCGCACTTGCGCTTCCAGCGCGTCAAGACCCTTGTCCCTAAAAGCGCTCCACCAAGGTCCGCGCGGCCGCAGATCGGCCGGATCCGACGAAAACCATTGCGGCTCGCCCGGCGCGGCCTTCCCCGACGCCTTGGCGATCTCGCTCCCGGCTCCGGCCGCCTCCTTGAAGGCCACGGGCGTCTCGACGACTGGCGGCTGATATTGCGGCGCGAAATTGCAGCCGCCCAGGCCAAGGCACAGTCCAAGCCCCAACATCCATGGCTGCAACGACCTCACTTCGCCGCGCCCCGCGCGGCGTTCTCGTCCTTTTCGTCCATCACGCGCACGACTTCGCCGTCGCGGATCGACTGCCACGGCGATTTGATTACGCGATCTTGCGGCGTCAAGCCCGTGGAGACTTCCAGCGTCGCGCCCAGATCGCGGGCGATGGTGATTGTCTTGAGCCGGACGCGGTTTTTATCATCGAGCGTCGCGACTTGCGGCTTGCCATTGAGGAAAACCAGCGCGCCCGCGGGAACCGAGAGCGGCGCGCCTTCGGACGGCAGCTGGAACCGGATTTGCCCGAAGGCGCCCGGCCACAGCGCCCCGTCGCGATTTTCCGCCAGCAACTGTACGAGCAGCGTGCGCGAGTTGAGCGTGATCGCATTGGCGTTGGCGATAACCTTCGCCTCGAATTCGCGCCCGGGATATTGCGGCAGCAGCAGCCGCGCCGAGAGACCCATCTTCATTTTCGCTGCATAGGCTTGCGGCACGCTGGTGTAAATGCGCATCGCATGTATGTCGGCGACGCGGAATAAATCGCGCTTGCCGACGCCCGCGTCGATCAGCGCGCCGATGTCGGTGTTGCGCGCCGTCACCACGCCGTCGAACGGCGCGACGAGCGTCAGGAAACTTTTAAGCGCGTTCAAGTGGTCGAGGTTGGCCTTGGCGGCCGCCGCCGCCGACGACTTGGCGGTGAGATCGTGAGTCTTCTCGTCCGTGCTCTGGAGCGAGACCGCCTTCTGATCGCGGAGCGCCGTCCAGCGTTTGGCCGTAATGCTGGCGAGGCCCGCCTGCGCCACGCTGAGCCCCAGGTCGCCCTTGGCCTGCTCCACTTGCTGTTCGAGATCGGGCGCGTCGATCACCGCCAAGACTTCGCCAGCCTTCACGCGGTCGCCGATATCATGCGCCCAGCTCTTCAAATAACCGTTGACCCGCGCATAAATCGGCGCGTCATAGAACGCCTCCACATTGGCCGGCAGGATCAACTCCTGCACGGCGGTGGACACTTGCGGCGTCACCAATTCGACGGTCGGCGTCGCCGCCTCCAGTGTCAATTTCGCCAAATCGGCCTCGTGCGCGCGGCGCGACACGACGCCCCAGACCGCCAGCGCCAACGCGGCCAGCGCCAATCCGATCAGCCATCGTCGCGCCTTGCGCGCCAAGGCCGCCTGAGCCTCGGGGTCCGGCGGCGGCATATGGGCAGGGTCATAATGCGACATCGGCCTGTCCTTGCTTCTTGCGGCGCGCCAAAAATCCGTGCGCCAAGCTGATGAGCACCGGCAGCAGAAGCAGCGTGGCGGTGGTGGCGAACGCCAACCCGCCGATGACAGCGCGCCCCAGCGGGGCGTTTTGTTCCGCGGAAAGCGCCATGGGCCCCATTCCGATGATCATCGCCAGCGCCGTCATCAGAACCGGGCGAAAGCGGGTCGCCCCCGCCGCCGCCGCCGCGTGAATGGGTTCGTCGCCCGCGTCGAGCCGCTCGCGCGCGAAGGCGACGATCAAATTGCTGTTGGCGGTGGCGACGCCCATGCACATGATGGCGCCGGTTAGCGCCGGCACGGACAGCGTTGTGCCGGTAAGAAACAACATCCAGACAATGCCGGCGAGAGCCGTCGGCAGAGCGCAGACGATCAGGAAGGGGTCGAGCCACGACTGGAAGTTCACGACGATCACCAAATAGACAAACAACACGGCGAGCGCCAGTCCAAGGAATAATTGAGTATAGGCGCTCTGCATCGTGGAATACTGGCCTCGCAGCACGATTGTCGAAGCCGCCGGCGCCTCATTGCGTGTCTCCTTGAGGATCGCATCGACGTCATCGGCGACGGCGCCGAGATCCCTCCCTCTCACTCCAGCGTAAATGTCGAACGACGGCTGCGCGTTATAACGGGTGACGATGCCGGCGCTCCAGCCACGCCGCAGCGCCGCGACGCCCCCCAGAAGCTGCGGCGGATTGCCGGTGAAGACCGGCAGATTGAACAGCGCTTCAAGATCGGTCAGCCAATATTGCGGCTCCATCGCGACGATCGGATAGGAGACGCCGCTTTTGGTGTCGAGCCAGAAATTCGGCGCGCTCTGAAAACTGCCGGCCAGGGGGGTTTGCAGCGCCAGCGTCACGTCCTTTTCGGAAAGCCCGACCTCTTGCGCCAGCGTGCGGTCGACGTCGACAAAAAGCGTCGGCAGGTTGTTGGCCTGTTGTATGCGCGGATCGGCGATCCCAGGCACGCGCGACAGCCGCTCAAATATCTTTTCGATATATGCGCGGTTCTCGGCGCGCTGGACGCCGATCGCCTGAATGTCGAGCGGCGCGGGCAGGCCGAAGTTGAGAATTTGCGTCACAATGTCGGCGGGCAGCATCGCAAAAGTGGCGCCGGGAAATTCGCGCGGCAGCTTTTCGCGCAACAGCTCCATCATCGGATTGGAGTTGGAAACCCTGTCCCGGTCGAAAGTGATCATAAGGTCGGCGTCGGTCGCGCCGATCGTGCCGGAGTTATTGTAGCTCATATTGGTGCCGCTGACCGGCAGTCCAATGTTGTCGACAATGCTGGCGAGCGACCCCTTTGGCAAAATCTCGCGGATTTTTGCCTCGATGCGGTCGCACAGCACGCCGGTCTCCTCGATTCGCGTGCCCATCGGCGCGCGCACATGCATTCGTATCTCGTTGCTCTCCGCGTCGGGAAAGAAGTTGCGGCCAAGAAAAGGCGCGAGACAAAGCGACAGCGCCACCGCCGCCATGAAACCCGCGACGAAGCGGCGTGGCGCCGCCAGCGCGAGCGTCAATAGCCGCGCGTAGGCGCCCACCAAGGCTTCGAAGCGATGTTCGAAGGCGATCTGAAGGCGCGTCAGCGCCGTCACGAATTTTCCGCGCGGACGCGGGCCGTGCTTCTCTTCCTCGTCCTTCAGCCGCTGCTGCTCGCTGAGAAAAAAGCGGGCCATGGTTTCAACCAGCGTATAGGTCAGAATATACGAGGCGATCATCGCGAAGACCACGGCCTCGGCGAGCGGCCGGAACAGATAGCCCGCGACGCCGCCCAGCAACAGCATCGGCGCGAACACGATTATGATGCAGAACAGCGACACTGTCGCCGGCGAGATGATCTCCTTGGCGGCTTTCACAATCGCGTCGTCGATCTTCTCGCCGGCCTCGAGATGGCGGTTGACGTTTTCAATCGTCACGGTGGCGTCGTCGACCAATATGCCGACCGCGAGCGACAGGCCGCCCAAGGTCATCACGTTGATCGTTTCGCCAATCGCCGCCAGCGCCGCCAACGCCGCCAGAATCGACAGCGGAATCGAAATAGTGATGATGATCGTCGACCGCCAACTGCCCAAAAACAGCAGGATCATCAGGCCGGTCAGCGTCGCGGCGATGAGCCCTTCACGAACGACGCTCGTCACCGCGTCCGAGATGAAGGGCGATTGATCGCCGACGACGGTCAGTTCGACGCCCTCCGGCAGCATCAGGCGAAGCTTGGACAGCATTTTTTTGACGCCCGCGATCACCTCCAGCGTGGAGGCCGATCCCGACGTCTGAACCGGCATCAGCACCGCTAGCCCGCCATCCACCCGCACCATATTGGTCTGCGGCGGATTGCCGTTATGCACAAAGCTCACGTCGCGCAGATAGATAATGGTTCCATCGGCGCGCTTGATCGGCAGATCGTTGAGGGTCTTGATCTGCTCCGGCGCATCATTGATCAAGATATTATATTCGAATTCACCGATCTTTTGCGTGCCAACCGGCAGAATCAAATTTTGTCGCGCGATCGTGTCGACGATGTCCTGTGGCTGGAGCCCCAGAGCCTGCAACTTCTCCTGATTGAGATCGACCCGGACCTGGCGCACCTTGCCGCCATAGGGATAGGGTATCGCCGCGCCTTGAATCGTGGTCAGTTGCGGCCTGAGGAAATTTTGCGCCGTGTCGTTGAGTTCGACCTCGGTTCGCGTCTTGCTGGACAGGGCAAGCTGGATCACCGGCACGGTCGAGGCGTTATAGACCATGACCTGCGGCGGGTTTATGCCGGGCGGCAGGTTTTTTAGAACGGTTTGCGAGGCCGCCGAAACCTGCGCCACGGCAAGGTCGATCTTCACATTGGGCTGGAAATAAATCTTCGTGACGCCGTAGCCAAAAAAGTTCTGCGATTCAATATGTTCGATATCGTTGACGAGCGTGGTCAGCGCCAGCTCGTAAGGATAGACGACGCGCCCCGACATATCGTCCGGCGCGAGACCGACATAAGTCCAGATCACGCTGACGACCGGAATGCCGATGGCGGGAAAGATATCGGTCGGAGTTTTCAGCACCGCGATGGTTCCCAGAATCAGGATCACCAAGCCGAGGACCATGAAGGTGTATGGGCGCTTGAGCGCAATCAGAACCAGCGCGAGCATATGGCGAAATTCTCCCCCGCGGGCCTTGACGCGGCCGCCTCAAAGCGGCGCCTTGAGCGCATCGAGGCGCTTCTAACATAGCGGGGATTGGCCGGACAATTAAATGATCATTAACAAAATATAATGCCGTTCGAACGCGCCTCTCGGGGCGAAGGCCGCGACGCGTTATCTCCCAACTCAAAGCTAGCGCGCGCGAACGCGCCCAGCGAAGGCCAGGCATGCCAGGCATGTGAGCACTCCATCGATCCGCTTCTTTAAAAGGGATGATCGACGAGCGGGCGACCACACGGAGCTGTCAAAAGGCGAAATATCCAGCAACGAACAATGTTGGTGGTGAATCGCGACAAATATCTCATCATTCGACGCATTAAGTAAGCCGCGGCGCACAAAGACTTCGCGGGCGCGGAAACAGTTTACCGCGCAATAAATGTTATATTTACTTACAGTTACAAAAACGCCTAAAAATTCGCCTTGAACCGGTTTGTGCGACGCAATATTATATATTCACGTTTAACAAGCCGTCAGTGAGTTTCCGCGAGTTTCCTTGCTGCAGCGCGGTGGACTTAGCGATGTGCGTTCGGGACTTGCAAACCGGGGATTCGAGCTGTCTCGATCCTGATCGTTTGTCGCCAACACCCGAATCGAATCAACTTGAAGGCGATCTCATGATGGAACCTCTATGGCAATGGGTGCGGGAGTGGGACGAGGCCTGCACATACGCGCGGGAATGCGTTCCCGACCTGTCGTTTTTTGTCCCCCACGAACCCTATTCGGCGCTCGCGAGCATCGCCGGCGCGTGCTTCATCGTTTGGCGGTGGAACGATACGAAGATTCGGCGGATTCTTCTTCGCGAGGCTCAAGTCGGGGCGGAGTTCGGCCTTCCCGACATCTCAACCAAGGAACTCACCGCCATCGTCGGGATCGCGCGGGCCGTTCCTCCGACGTCGGAAAACAAGGCGGCCTGAGCGACATCGACCAAGGCTGTACGCGCGCCGTCGCGCTTTAAGAATTGGGCGCGAGGAGCGTCGCCCAAGAAACCCGGAGCGCCAACCGAATCGATCCAGGTTGGCGCGCGAGTTTCGCCGCGCCGCTTAAAGGTCGCGGTCGCCCGTCGGACACGGCTGAATCTTCGGCTTCACACCGCTTCGCCATCGAGCTCGCCAGTGCGGATCCGAGCCACTTTCTCAACGTCTTGGACATAAATCTTGCCATCGCCGAGCTGTCCGGTCCGGGCTTCCTTCAGTATCGTCTCGAATACTTTCTCGGCGTGCTCATTGGCGACAAGCACCTCGACCTTGAGTTTTGGAATGAACTTCACTTCATATTCCGGGCCGCGATAGACCGCGCCTTGACCTCTTTGGCGTCCATAGCCCTGAACTTGAGTCACGGTGAGCCCGGAAACGCCGATCGCATTGAGCGCGTCCCTCACTTCGTTGAGCCTGAACGGCTTGATGATCGCGGTAATTTGTTTCATTGGGTCTCGCTCGCTCGTTTTCCGTGCTCGATGTCCAGATTGCGCCACACTCGCCGTTTTCGCAAGAACGCCCACGCTCCGCGCGACGGAGTTACTGTTTAATATCAGCGCGAAACGCCATTGTCCGACGGGAACCGACTTCCTCCCGGCGATGCGGCTAGCGCGATTTCCACTCGGATGGAATCTTCCGAGCGATAAGAACACGCGCAAAATCAAAATCCCGGAGCCAGTTCCGGTCGCGAAAGTCCGCCATCGCGCAACTTGCTCTAGGGGTCGATGAGACCCAAAATCGTCGCCTTGACGGCCGCCTCGACACGGGTGTGCACTCCCAATTTAGATTGAGCGTTGTCGATATGGAACTCCACGGTTCTCTTGGCAATGCACATTATTTCGGCGATCTCGTCGCGCGTCTTGCCGCGCGCGACCCACGTCAAGGCTTCGATTTCACGTTCGCTCATCGTATCGCCCGTCCGTCTTCCAAGGCGCAGGCGCGCGACGCCGGCGAGCCGCGCGTCGATGATCGTTTGCAGAATGTCGAAGTCGATCGGCTTTTTGACGTAATCGTCCGCCCCGAGGGATCGACCGGCGATTTCGCTTTCATAATCGCTGAGGCCGGTCACGAAGATAAAAGGAACCTTCGCCAAATCCGCCGAAATCTCGTTCAGCCGTTCCAACACTTCAAAGCCCGACATTTCCGGCATGTTGACGTCGGCGAGAACCAGATCGACTTTCATTTCCTGGAGCATGGAAAGTCCCGACCGGCCGTTATGGGCCACGGCGACGTCAAAGCCACGCTCCTTCAACTCCTCGCTGATCAGCGAGGCGCATTCGGAGTCGTCTTCGATGCAGAGGATCATGCGCCGCGCCGTGCCCTCGGCACCGCCATCCCCGGTCTCCGCGCGCCGACATGAAACGTCTTGCAAGGATGTCATGCCGCGAGAACTCGCGCGCGCCTGGGCGTGGCCGCCCGCGCTTCGAGCTGTTTGTCGCCGCGCGGCGTCATTCGCTTTCCCTTCCGTCAAGATTTGCAGACCAAACGCCCATCAATGCCCGTCGTGTTTGTTCGCGTTTACCTCGTTTGCGGCGGCCGCGGCCGCAGCCTCGTGCGGAAGGAGCTTGCCCGACAGGAATACTGATCGGAGAGCCGGCGCCACGATCAGCAGCATGATCGGTCCGATCAACATTCCGCCCACGACGACCGTCGCAAGGGGACGCTGAACCTGTGAACCGATTCCGTGCGAGATCGCGGCCGGGAACAGCCCGACGCCGGCCGAAAGCGCGGTCATCAGCATCGGCCGCATTCTTTGTTCGGAGCCATGGAAAATCGCCTCCTTGAACCCCATTCCCTGAGCCATCAGCTGGCGGAAATAGGTGATGTTCAAAATGCCGTCCATGACCGCGACGCCAAACAACGAGATGAAGCCGATCGCCGCCGAAACGCTGAAATCGAGCCCCGCGAGATAAAGCGCGATGATGCCCCCGCCGATGGCGAAAGGAATGCCCGCCACCGAAACGAGACTGTCGCGCAGTGAGTTGAACAAGCCATACAGCAGGAGCAGAATCAGAAGGAAGGTGACGGGAACGACGACCAGCAGCCGCTTCTTCGCTTCCTGCAAATTCTCGAACTCGCCGGCCCAAAGAATTTGGTAACCCGTCGGCAATTTGATCTTCTTCGCGACTCGTTCCTGCGCCTCGGCCACGGTGCTGCCGAGATCGCGCCCGCGAATACTGAATTTGATCGGCACATAGCGCTGGCTGCGATCGCGATAGATGAAGGACGCGCCCGTATCCAGCGAGATCGTGGCGAGTTCGCTCAAGGGAATATAGGCGTTGACGCCGCTCGAAGTCGAGTATCCAACCTTGACGTTGCGAACCGCGTCGATGGAGTTGCGAAATTCGGGAAGCAGCCGAACCTGCATACCAAATTGACGATCGCCTTCAAGCACGGTCGTCGCCACGGTGCCGCCCATCGCGGCCTGAATGACGGTGTTGACGTCGCCGCTGTTCAGTCCGTATCGCGCCGCTTTGGCCCGGTCCACCTTGATGTTGAGATTGGGCTGACCCATGACATGGAATATGCCGAGGTCTTCGATGCCCTTGACCTGTTGAACCTCGGCCAGCACCTGATCGGCGAGCCCCTCGAGTTTCGTAAGATTGGGTCCGACGATCTTGATTGAATTCGCGCCCTTGACGCCCGAAAGCGCCTCCTCGACGTTGTCTTGAATATATTGCGAGAAGTTGAAGCCGATGCCCGGCATTTCGTCTTCGAACTCTTTTTGTATTTCGTCGGTCAGCTTTTCCTTGCTGAGCCCGGCCGGCCACTGGTCGAAGGGCTTGAGCGGCACGAACAGCTCGACATTCGAAAATGGCGACGCGTCGGAGCCGTTGTCGGGACGCCCGTGTTGCGAAACGACGGTGATCACTTCCGGGTGCCGGAGCAAAATCTCTCGCATCTTGCGCGTCGCGTCGGTGCCGGAATCGAGCGAGATGGTCGGCGGCATCTGCGCCCTGATCCAGAAATTGCCCTCCTCCAGCGCCGGAAGAAATTCCGTGCCAAGCCGCGACGCGACGAGAACGCTGATAACCAGGAATATCAGCCCGCCGCCAATCGCCAACGTGGTGTTGTCCAGCGCCCAGCGCAGTCCGGGCGTATAGGTCTCGCGCAGCTTGCGAACGACCCAGGTCTCGACCTCCTCGACATGCTTCGGGAGCATGAGCGACGCCAAAACCGGCGTCACCGTGAAGGTCGCGGCGAGAGCGCCAAACAGCGCATAAGCATAAGTGCGGGCCATGGGCCCGAAAATTTGTCCCTCGACGCCGGTCATCGTGAACAAGGGCAAGAAGGCGGTGACGGTGATCGTCGCGGTGAAAAACACCGCCTTATCGACCTGCAAGGCGCTGACGAAAATCAACCGCAACCGATCCGTCCAATTCACCGAATTGTCGATACTCTGCGCGCTTGTTGGATCCGATCCGAACTGACCTTCGGCAAGGTGATTCAGAAGCGCGCGGCGTTCGCCTTCCGGCGCCTGGAAATTGCGGAATATGTTTTCGACAAGAATCACAGCCGAGTCGACGATGATGCCAAAGTCCACGGCACCCACGGACAGGAGATTGGCGTCCTCGCCCTGCATGACCAGAACGATGATCGCGAAAAACAGCGCGAAGGGAATGTTGATGCCGACGATGATCGCGCTGCGAAGGTCGCCGAGAAAAATCCACTGAATGAGAAACACCAGCGCGCAGCCGAAAAACAAACTATGCAGCACGGTGTGCGTCGTCACCTCGACGAGCGAGCCGCGGTCGTAATAGGGCTCGACCTTGACGCCTGGCGGCAATGTGCCGTCGTGATTGATTTTCTCGATNNCGCGACATCGTCGTCGTGATCGCGGCCGGCGATGCCGAGACGCGGAACGAAGCCGACGTTGACCGTCGCGACATCCTTGATTTGCACCGGCACGCCATTGGTTTGCGTGAGGGCGATATTCTCGATGTCCTCGGTTCTGTCACCCTTGGTGAGATCGTCGCCCCCGCCGTCGTCGATAAGACCCACGCCGCGAATATTCACGGATTGCTGTCCGATGCGGATTTCGCGGCCGCCAACGTTGATGTTGGCGTTTCCGAGCGCGGTGATGATCTGAGGAATCGTGACGTTATACGCCTCCAACTTCCGCAGATTCACGTCGACATTGAACTGCTTGGTCGTGCCGCCCCAGGAGTTGATCTGCACGATGCCGGGAATGGTCAGCAAGCGGCGCGTGACGACCCAGTCCTGGATCGTGCGCAAATTGGTCAGTCCGAAGTTCGGCGGTCCCTTGACTTGATAGCGGTAGATTTCGCCAGTCAAACTGGATTGCTGAATTTGCGCCGATTGATTGCCGGGAAGCGAGACGTTTTGCTGAAGCGCGATCGCCGCCTGTTGATAGGCGAAATAGTAGTCCACGCCATATTTGAAGGTCACGCGCACGAAGCTCAGGCCGTAGAACGAAGTCGAGCGCACATTGACCACGCCGGGCACGGGATAGAGCGCGACCTCCATCGGGATCGTATAATATTTCTCCATCTCTTCCGACGAAAGGCCAGCGGCCTGCGCGGTGATTTCGAGAATGACCGGCGCGGGGTTCGGATAGGCTTCGATGTTCAACTTCGAGAACGCGAGCAGACCGGAAGCCGCGAAAACGATCACGCCGAGGACGATGATTGCGCGGCGCGTGAGCCCGAATGCTAGAATGGATTTAAGCAACGCTTAGCCCTCGATTGTCTGGGTTAGACGGTTCTTCGGAACAAGAGACCTCAGTCCGGCGTGCCGCCGGCGAGTTTGTTGCTCAGGAAGACGGCGCCTTCCGTGACAATCTGTTCGTCCTTCTGAAGTCCCTCGACGATCTCGTCGAGGTCATTCTGTATCTGACCGAGCTTCACGGTCTTGCGAATGAAATGGCGCCCATTCTTCGTGACCCAGACCGACATCGTGCCATCGCCCTCGCGCACCACGGCGCTCTGCGGAACCGCGATCGCATTGACCGCGCTACTGACGGTGATCGTGAAATTCGCGAACATTCCCGCGCGCAACAGATGCTCGGGATCGGAGATTTCCGATCGCACGAACACGCGCCGCGTATTCGGATCGACGGAAGGCCCGAGCACCGTGACTTGTCCTTCGAATGCGCGATCAGGATAGGCGGCGACGCGCGCCTTGACCTTCTGCCCGACGCGCAGATCGGGAGCTCCGCTTTCCGGAACGTTCGCGAACATCCACATGGTCGAAAGATCGGCTACGGTGAAAGGCGGAGGCGCCACGCCGGGCTGCACGAAAAGTCCGGGAGCGGCGTTGCGCGTCGTGACATAGCCGGTCATCGGGCTTTTGACGATCAGTCTCGGATCGGCCTTGCGCTCCGCGATGATCTTGTCGATTTCGTCGTCGGTCTTGCCGAAGATGCGAACCGCGTCGCGCGCCGACTTCAACGCGCCTTCCGCCGTCATTTGATCCGATGTCGACTGATCCACGAACTGTTGCGAGGCGCCGCCGAACGCCTTCATTTTCTCGGCGCGCGTCAGGGTGCGGTTCTGCAGCTTTAGAACGCCGGCGGCGGCGATCAACGTCGATTCGGCCGAGAGCAGATCGGGACTATCGATGGTGAAGAGAACCTGATCCTTCTCCACCTTGTCGCCGACATTGGGATAGGCGTTGATGATTCGGCCTTGATAGGGCGTAAAGACCTGCGTCAACATATTTTGGTTGAAGTCGATATTTCCGACGGCCTGCCGCTCCAAAACGAAATTCGCCGAACCGACCTTGTTGACCTTGACCGAAGCGGCTTGCTTGTCGTTCAAATCCACGGCCAATTCGCCCGAAGCCTCGCCCGCCGCCTTCGACGATTCGTCGGTTTTTGGGGCGTTCGTTCCGGAATAATATTTGACTCCCAGACCCACGCCGATCAGCAGCAGGACGACGAACGCCAGATATGTAAAGTTGCGACGCATTTGCGGACCCTGTGAGAAAATGGCATGACCGAATCGCAGCGTAATCCACGCGATGAGCCGGCTTGGTTTCATATATGCCAGCCGCCGCGAGAGCTTGTCTACCTGTGATATTTGACAGTAGACCTGCAGGCCGCGCGCGATGCAGTATCATTCCGTCACGTGACTCTATCACGATCAGGATCGATATAATCTGGCTTGAAACCGATTCGGGAAGAGCATCTGACTAACTTGCGCGGCTTGAACAGCATTCCAAATGCGTGACGTCACGAGCGATGGGAACAGAACTTACTGATGGCGAAGAATCTCCCCAACTCAAAGTCCGTTCGTCGTCTCCGTCGACGCGCCGCGGCGTCGGTCGCATCCGTCTTCGTCGCGGGTTTGAGCGGTTGCGCCGTCGGGCCGGACTTCGTGTCTGCCCCGCCGCCTGACGTGAGTCGCTATACGCCGGAGAAACTTCCCTCCATCGGGAAACAGCGTCTCGTCGTCAGGGAGGAGATCCCTCGGCGTTGGTGGGAGGTTTTCCACAACAAAAATTTGAGCAAGCTCGTCGAAGCCTCGATCCAGCACAATCCGTCGTTGCAGGCGGCGGACGCGTCGATTCGAGTGGCCTACTTCGCCGCCGAGGCGCAAAAGGGAGCTTTCCTGCCCTCGCTGCTTGCCAACTCCAACGACAGCACCAATCTCCAGTCCGGCGTGCAAAACGTCGTGTCGCCAAACGGGCCGACAAACCCTTATGGCCTGTTTCTCAAACAGCTGCAGGTGTCCTACACGCCGGACATTTGGGGCGGAAACCGGCGCGCCGTCGAATCGCTCGAAGCGCAAACCGACCAGCAACGTTACCAGCTTGAAGCGGCCTACCTCGCGCTGACGAGCAATGTCGCCTCGGCGGCGGTTCAGGAGGCGACGCTTCGGGGCGAGATCGCAGCGATACGCGAAGTGATCAAGATCGAGCAGAATTTGCTGAATCTGCTGCGCCAGCAATATGCGCTTGGCTCGGTGGCTCAAGCCGACGTTCTGACGCAAGAAGCGGCGCTGGCGCAGGTGATGCAATTGCTGCCGCCGCTCGAAAATCAGTTGGCGCAGCAGCGCAATTTGCTCACCGCGCTGGCGGGGCAATATTCGACCGCCGAGGTGCCGGAAACATTCAATCTTAATTCGCTGACGCTGCCCGCCAATCTGCCGCTCACCCTGCCCGGAAAATTCGTGCGGCAGCGGCCGGACGTGCGCGCGGCGGAAGCCAATATGCACTCGGCCAGCGCGCAGATCGGCGTCGCCATCGCCGCGCGTCTGCCCAATGTCACCTTGGGCGGCAATGGCGGCTACACCGCCTATAGTTTCGCGCAGCTGTTCACGCCGGGCACGGGATGGTACACGCTGGCGGCCGACGTCACTCAGCCGATCTTCCAAGGCTTCACGCTGCTCAACAAACAAAAGGCGGCGGAAGCGGGCCTCGGTCAGGCCGAGGCGCTATATCGGCAGGCGGTCATCACCGCCTTCCAGAATGTCGCCGACGCGCTACGCGCGTTGCAGGCGGATACGAAAGCGGTGAAGGCCGCCGTCTACGCCGAGCAAACGGCCAAGCGAAGCCTCGAGATTGTGAAAAAGCAATTGCAGGT
>PLZT01000187.1 GCA_003152255.1 Methylocystaceae bacterium
CCGATGATCGGCAGAAGCTTGCGCGCTTCCTTATCGATGACGTAGGGGGCGATAAGATCGAGATCTTTCTTTTTCTCCCACGTTCCATGCGTGTCTTGCGCGCGCCATTGCTTGATCAGCTCCTTGATGAAGGGATTTTCCTCCGCGCGGGTCTCGCTGATCGTCGCTGCCTCAACCATTTGCCGTTTCCTCTTCGAATTCGAATGTGCGCTCTTGTTTTTTGGACAGAATCTTGCGCAGCCACGGCGGCGGGACGCCGTTCAGTACGACCTTTAGCTTCTCCAGCAGATCGACGATCTTCTCGGGCTGCTGGACCTTCATCGGGAAGATATTATTCGCTACGACACGCGCCGCTCCCGAACCGCCAATCGCCGCGACATATAAAATCGAACAGTCCTTGATCGCCTCGAGCTTTGGAAGGAGCTTGTCTTCGTTGCCGTCTTCCTGAAGGTCTCCAGAGAATTGGACCGCTTCGATAAAGTCGTAGCCCTCGGCCGTGAGTTCATATATCGCGATGTTTTTGGCCCAGCCGAAATGCGCGTCGCATTTCTCGAGATCCTGTGTGGCGAATGCAACTTTCATGCTGCCTCCTTCGTCGTCAGACGATTGTTTCGATCTGGACGAGCTGATTACTCTCAGCCGTGGCGCCGGCATGAGCATGGTCCTGGAAGTCCTGGCGCCAAGTCTCCTCGTCGGGCTCGTGCGTCCGAGCGATGAAGATATTGCCGATCGCGAAAATTAGGTTTCGCGTCCCACGATATCCCACCGACACCTCCTGCGCGGCGCCCAGACGATCGAACGTCGGCAAACCCAGTCGAAAGAGCGGAACGCCCAACCGCTCGGAGGCTTGTCGTCCGTGGGAATGCGTGACGATGAGGTCGGCGCCCGCGGCGCGCTGCTCCAAATCTTCGAGATCGCCGATCAAGACCTCCTCGGCGGGAAAGTTTTCGAGCAGCGGCGATTTGGTCGTCGTCACGGCGCCAACGATTTCCGCGCCCATTTCCGCGAGAAAAGAACCGACGCTCCACAGGAGATCCGGCTCCGCGCCAATGGCGATGCGTTTGCCGCCGAAATGAAAATGTCCGTCGAGCATCGAATCGACCAGTTGTCCGCGCAGTCGCCGAATCTTGAGAGGAACCGGTCGCCCGCTGATCTTTGACAGAAAGGCGACAAAGTCGTCATTCACGCCAAGACCAGTCAGGCGGTCGAACAGAGCGAAGGGCACGCCAGCCCGCGCCTCCAACGCGAGGGCCGCGTCGCGCATCTGTTCGCCGATCGCCAGGGTCCAGCCGGCTGTTCCCATCCGCGCGATATCGGCTTTTGTGACGCCACCGAGCGTCGTTGGCGTGAAGTCCTCGGGGATGTGGCCGTCGAGCGAACCGGAGAGATCTGGAAGAAACGTGGGCTCCAGTCCGAAGCATTCGATTATGTCGCGCAACTCGTCGATGTCGCCGGGCGTGAGGTGACAGCCCGCCAGGACATTTACGCGCGCGGGCGCGCGCTGAGGCGACTCTTCGTATCGGGGAACAAACGCCTCGATGATTTTCGTAACGGTCTTGCCGAAGCCGTCTTGGAACGCGTCCTTAAAGTCCGGCGTCGAGACATAGACAATGCCGAGATCGGCAAGCTCCGGGCGGCGCTCACGCATGGACTTGAGGTAGCCCTCCACATCGTCGCCCTTGGTCTCGGTGACGCCGGTCGAGCAAATTCCAATCACCTCGGGATTTGCGCGTTTGACGATATTGAGAATGGATTGTTCGATATTGTCGAGGCCGCCGAGAATTGTCGCCACTTCGTTCATGGCCGTGGTCTGCAGCGGGATCGCCTCGCGAAAATGCCGCACGAACAACACTAGACCGAACGAGGTGCAGCCTTGAGAACCATGCAGCACCGGCATGCAATTCGAAACGCCCATGAAGGCCAGCGCGCCGCCGATCGGCTGGCTCATTTTAAGCGGATTGACCGCGCAGGATTTCTTTGAGTGCTTTACGAGCGCCATTGTCTGCCTCACGCCGCTTTCGAAGCAGGAACGGCGCCAGCGTCACTCATTGCATCCAAAATTTCCGCGATTTTCCCTTGGCAGCCGCCACAACCAGTTCCAGCGTGGGTCGCGCCGCCGACGGCCTCGACGCTTCCAAGCCCGTCCGCGCGAAGCGCGTCTTCGATCGTGCCGACATTCACATTGTGGCACGAGCAAACTTTTTTCGCGCGCCTGGCTTCCTCGGCGCGCTCTGGGTCGGCGGCTAGCGCCGCCGCCTCCGCTTCGAGAGCTTTCGTGGCGCGCTCTTCCCAACTCGTCTCTTCCCACGGCGCCGGCAGACGAACTTGAGCCCAAACAGGATTGTAAAGCGCCTTGTCGATTTCCTCGACCAACTCCACCATGCCCTCGTATCCAGCATAGGCGTGATGGCGCTCTTGATTGATGTCGAGCCAAGGCATCTTGGCCTTGAGCGCGATAAACTGGGAACGCCCGCCCGACAGCATGATGTCGGCGCGCGCTTCCTTGAGCATTTTGTACATTTCGCGCGGCGTCATATCGTCGATCATATGGGCGTCTTGTCCCATCAGCTCCTTGATCTTTTCCTTATCTTCCTTTGTCGACTTCTTGACGCTGGTTCCGGCGATTTCGAGGCCCGCTTCCTGCAGCGCGGCCACGACGGACCACGACTTGACGCCGCCGGTGATGAGCAGTACGCGCTTGCCGGTGAGGCGCTCCTTATAAGGAGCGATGCGCGCCCAGGCGCGCGCTTCCTCGCGCGCGATGACAGCCCCCGTGCGTTCCATCAACTCGGCCGGCGCGCCGCGCTCGATCAGCAGCCGCGCGATTTCGCGCAGACTGTCGCTCATGTCGCCAATGCCGTAGAACGATCCTTCGAAGAAGGGGATGCCGTAGCGCTCCTCCATCTTGCGGGCGACATTGATCATCGCCTTGGAGCAAACCATCATCGCGGCTTTGGCGCGGTGCGAAGACGCCACTTCGTGATATTTGGCGTCGCCCGATATGCAGGACAGAATGCGGATTCCGAGTTCGTCGAGCAGCGGCTTCACCTGCCACAATTCGCCGGCGAGGTTATATTCCCCGATGATATTGATGTCGTAAGGCGTCGTATATTCGGGCTCGACCGTGCCAATCACATGGTCAAGGATCGCCTCGCCCGCGAGCTTGTTGCCGAGATTCTTGGGACCGACGAAACCCGGCGAAATCACCGGGATGATCGGCTTGCCGAATTTGGCGCTCGCGGCCTTGCATACGGCGCCGATGTCGTCGCCGGTCATCGCGGGAACGCAAGTCTGATAAACGAAGACCGCCGGCGGATCGTATTTATCGAGAATTTCCTTGATCGACTTATAGAGACGCTTTTCGCCGCCAAAAATGACGTCGTTTTCGTTCATATCGGTCGTGAAGCCGGTGCGATAAAGGCGGGAGCTGGAGGATTTGGCGCCGCGATTGTCCCAGCTATTTCCTTCGCAGGCGATCGGGCCATGCACGAGATGCGCGACATCGGTGATCGGCTGCAAGGCGATCTTCGCGCCGTCGAACGCGCAACCTCCGGCGGCGGCGCCCGGCGCGAGCTGCTTGGTGCAGCCCTTCTTGCGTTCCTTCTCGGATTTGCCTTGATTCTTGTCGCAACCCGGCTCGTTGAAGACGTCCTGGATCTTATTCGCCAGACTGGTCATTGTAGCCTCCTGCTAGGCCACCGCTTCCCACAACGGCGCATAATCGCGCCCGCGCAGCGGTCGACCGGGACGACGTGGCTAATATCGGGGTTGTTCGGGAGATCTCCGGGGACGGCGCCCCGGAGATTTTCATCTCGCTGTTAGCGAATGATGTCGAAGCTGTAATCGGACTTCGCCACGACATTGGTGTTGCGGTCGATTTCGTCGAAGATCTTGTCGAGAATCCACACCAGCACGTTCATGCCGCCCTGATAGCCCCATACCGGATAGCGGTGGTAGTGATGGCGATCGAAGATCGGGAAGCCTATGCGGATGAGCGGCGTGCCGGTGTCGCGCTCCAGGTATTTGCCGTAGGTGTTGCCGATCAGAAAATCGACCGGCTCGGTGAACAGCAGGGAGCGCATGTGCCACAGATCCTTGCCCGCGTAGACATGGCAGTTCTTGCCGAACGGCGAACTGGCGAGCAGCTGTTCGGTCTTTTGCTGCCAGGCCTTGCCGCCATTGGTGGCCAGAATGGTCGTCGGCTCCGCGCCAAGCTCCAACAGGAAGCCGGTCAATCCGAGGCAGAGATCGGGATCGCCATAGATCGCGAATTTCTTCCCGTGAATATGAGCCGCCGAGTCGGCCATGGCGTCGACGAGACGGCCGCGTTCCTTGGTCAATTCCGCCGACACCGCCTTGCCGGAAATGCGCGAGATCGCCATCAGGAATTCGTCGGTGCCCTTGACGCCGATCGGGTGGTTGAGCGCGACGGTTTCTTGGCCGTGCGCGGCAATCACGGGAAGCGTCTTCTCGGTGCAATACTGCTGCATCGAGATCGTCGCCTTGGCGTGGATCGCATTGGCCGCTTCTTCGAGCGTGGTGCCGCCGTCATACATCCGGAACTCGCCATCGGTCGGCGTGTCCCAGACGTCGCTGTTGTCGCCGAGGATCGTATATTCGACGCCCATCGAGTTGAAGATGCGTTTCACTTCGCGCAGATTGCCGACGGTGTAGCCGTCGAAGCCGCCGATGAAGTTGATCTTCTCGTTCGGCACGCGGTCGAGCTTCGGCGCCGTCCCGGCCTTGCCATCCCAGAAATGCTCGATCACGCCCTTCATGACATTGTCGTAGCCGGTGATGTGGCTGCCGACGAAGGCGGGCGTGTGGGCGAAGGGAACGTCGAATTCCTGCGGAACCGATCCCTTTTCCTTGGAGGTCTTGATGAAGGCGTTGAGATCGTCGCCGATGACTTCCGCCATGCAGGTCGTGGANNTCGGTCATCGAGGAGGAGACGCAGGAGGTCGGCTCCTTGAAGTGACGCGAGAAGTGCGAGCGATAATAGGCGACGCAGCCCTGGCTGCCATGGACGAAGGGGATCGTGCTCTCGAATCCGACCGCCGCGAAGACCGCGCCCAGCGGCTGACAAGCCTTCGCCGGATTGACGGTCAGGGCCTCGCGAGCGAAATTCTTTTCGCGATATTCCTCGGTCTTGGTCCATTCGCGCACCCGTTCAAGCTCGGCGTCCGCGACCGGATTTTCAAAGTTCTTCTTCTTATTCTCGAACATTTCCTTGTATTCCGGCTGGCGGAACAGGTTGAAATGGTCGAGGACGTTGTCTGCGTTCTGTGGCATGTCGATTCCCCATGTCGGTCCGCGAGCCGCCCCGCTCCTGTTGGAGCGGGGGTCTTGCTTATCTAATCAAGCGGCCCAAGGGGCCTTGGTCATTTTCCAGACCGGCGAGTTGATCGCCATGTCCATGTCACGCGCGAAAATCGCGAAGCCGTCGTAGCCGTGGTAGGGGCCCGAATAATCCCAGCTGTGCATCTGACGGAAAGGAACGCCCATTTTCTGGAAGACGTATTTTTCCTTGATGCCCGAGCCAACGAGATCGGGCTGGACCTTTTCGACGAACTTCTCGAACTCGTAGCCGGTCACGTCGTCGTAGATCAGCGTGCCGTCCTTCACGTAGTGAGTCGTGCGCTGATAATCGTCGTTGTGGCCAAACTCATAGCCCGTTCCGACGATCTCCATGCCGAGGTCTTCATAGGCGCCGATCACATGGCGCGGACGCAGGCCGCCGACATACAGCATGACCGTCTTGCCCTCGAGACGCGGGCGATATTTCGCGATCACCGCGTCGCAGAGCGCTTGATATTTCGCGATGACTTTCTCGGCGTTTTCCTTGATCGTCTCGTCGAAGTGACTGGCGATCTTGCGCAACGACTCGGCGATCTTGGAGGGTCCGAAGAAGTTGTACTCGACCCACGGCGTGCCGTATTTTTCTTCCATGTGCCGCGAGATGTAGTTCATCGAGCGGTAGCAGTGAAGAACATTGAGCTTGGCGCGAGGCGTGGCCTCGAGTTCGGCGATCGTGCCGTCGCCCGACCATTGCGCGACGACGCGCAGGCCCATCTCTTCCAGCAGAATGCGCGAAGACCAGGCGTCGCCGCCGATGTTATAGTCACCGATGATCGCTACGTCGTAAGGCGTGGACTCGAAGCGAGCGGGCTTGCCCTCCATCTTGTCGAACACCCAGTCGCGGATCGCGTCATTGGCGATATGGTGACCGAGCGATTGCGACACGCCACGGAAACCTTCGCAGCGCACGGGAACAATCGTCTTGCCCGCGTATTCCTTGGTCTTGGCCTTGGACACGGCTTCGATGTCGTCGCCGATGAGGCCGATCGGACATTCGGACTGCACCGAAATGCCCTTGTTCAGCGGGAACAGCACTTCGATTTCGTCGATGATCTTGGCGAGCTTCTTGTCGCCGCCGAACACAATGTCCTTCTCCTGGAAGTCGGAGGTGAACTGCATCGTGCCGAAAGTGTCGACGCCGGTCGTGCCGATGTAATAATTGCGGCGCGAGGCCCAGGAATACTGGCCGCAGCCCACCGGGCCGTGGCTGATATGGATCATGTCCTTGATCGGACCCCACACCACGCCCTTCGAGCCCGCATAGGCGCAGCCGCGAATGGTCATGACGCCGGGAATGGACTTGATGTTGGACTTGACGCCGCAGTCCGGCTTGCCTTCTTCGAAGAGGCCAAGATGCTTGGCGCGGCGCTTTGCGGTCTTTTCGGGATAAGCCTTAAGGACCTCTTGAACGAGTTCCTTGTTTCTCGCCTTGATCTCGGCGACGGTTTCTGCAACTGCCACGCTCATGTCGATGGCCCTCTAAAACCTTGTTGTGGACGCCGCCCGATCGCCTTGGCGACCGGGCGGAGGGTTGACTTAAATTTACGCGACCGCGGTCAGGCCGAGTTCGGCGGCTTTCTTGCCGATTTCGGACTCGTCGACCGCCTTCATGATGCCGTGCTCCATCAGCATGTCTTCGAGCTCGTCCATGGTGATCGGCGTCGGGATCGTGCCGTTGCCGACGTTGGCGTGCACCTTCGTCGCAAGGTCGCGGTAATGCTGGGCCTGCGCCGACTCGGGCGCGAACTCGATGACCGTCATGCGGCGCAGCTCGGCGTGCTGCACGATATTGTCGCGCGGCACGAAGTAGATGAGCTTGGTGCCGAGCTTTTTGGCGAGATTGTCCGCCAACTCGTACTCCTTGTCGGTCTGGCGCTCGTTGCAGACCAGCCCGCCCAGGCGCACGCCGCCGGAATTGGCGTATTTCAGAATGCCCTTGGAGATGTTGTTGGCCGCATACATGGCCATCATCTCGCCGGACATGACGATGTAAATTTCCTGCGCCTTGTTCTCGCGGATCGGCATGGCGAAGCCGCCGCAGACCACGTCGCCGAGCACGTCGTAGGAGACGTAATCAACGCCTTCGTAAGCGCCGTTCTCCTCGAGGAAGTTGATCGAGGTGATGACGCCGCGGCCAGCGCAGCCAACTCCGGGCTCCGGTCCGCCGGACTCGACGCAGCGAATGTCGTTGTAGCCAACCTTCATCACGTCTTCGAGTTCGAGATCCTCGACGCTTCCGGCTTCCGCCGCGAGGCTCAGAATGGTGTCCTGCGCCTTGGCGTGAAGGATCAGGCGGGTCGAGTCCGCCTTGGGGTCGCATCCCACGATGAGAATCTTTTGGCCCATCTCGGCGAGCGCCGCGAGGGTGTTTTGAGAAGTGGTGGATTTACCGATGCCACCCTTCCCGTAGAATGCGATCTGACGAAGTGCTGCCATCTCTCTAGCTCCTTGAGATACCGTTTAATCCGATCGGCGCGCGCGACCCGCAGGCCGAAGTCGTTTGCCCATTTCGACTAAGCCCGGCGTCGCGGTCGCGGTTCTCTTCGTGAAAAGAGTTTCCGCGGCCTGCCGCCTTGCGAGCCCTTTATCGCAAGGCGCGTGCCAGCCACAGCGCGCGTTTCAACTAATTGATATTTAAAGATATAAATTGATTCTTGTCGGCTGTTTCAAAGCCGACATCGATGCGTGGAATCGAACGAACCATCGTGACGTTCGACGCGGGGCATGGCGTTTGCTTCTTTTGCGCGCACAATTTCTAGCGAGGGCGACATGCAGATTGGCGTCGAAACATCCACGGCCGTCGACAACAAGCGTATCTTTGTTGTCGACGAAAATGAGATCATGCGCGCGGCGGTTCAGTTCATGCTTCATGACGAAAACGAAACGCATGAAGCGCCGAGCCTCGAATGGGCTTATGACAAGGCTCGAGATTGGCCTCCGGACCTGATGATTCTGGCCGAGGCGCTGGTGCGCGAACGCGGGTCGAGATTGTTGAAGGAAATCGCCGAGCGTCTTCCGGACACGAAAATTCTGGTCATTGTCGATTCCGCGACGGACGGTTTCGGGAAGCAATGTCTGGCGGACGGCGCCGATGGCGTATTGATCAAGCCATTGACCATCGAATTCGTGCGTCGAAAAGTCGACGTGCTGCTCGGTCGCCGTTAAAATTTCTTTCGATGGCGCGGGCCGCCATCGAAAAGCAAAAAANNGATTTCGTCTATGTCTTCTTCCGTGCGCGGCACGTACCAAACGCCTTCGGGGTAGACCACCATGAGCGGTCCGGCGCGGCAAAAACCAAGGCATCCGGTCGCGGTCACCGAGACATCTGGATTTGGCGTCGCCGTGAGACGTCCTTGCAACCGTTCCCATAGGGGCTTCGCTCCCGCCCCCATGCAGCTCCCACGCGGATGCCCGGCGGGCCGCTGCTGAAAGCAAGTGAACACATGATATTTGAACACTACGGGAATATCAGCCAGCATGTCTTCTCCCTCTCAACGCAGCCGCTCAGACTAGCGCCGCTTCGACGTTGGCGCCGGTCAACTCGCCGACAAACTCGGCTAGAGATGCGTCGATCCGGACGATATTTTGTTCGGTCAGGAACTTCGTTTCATTCTTGCTGAGCGGTCCCTCGATCAACGCCCAGTGGCGATCGGACGAGCGCTTCATGATCTGGCGCGCGAAGCCGCGTTCGACTTGAGTTGCGAAGCGACAGCCGAGAAACAGGAAGTTTCGCCCGCGGCGGACCATTTGCACAACTTCGGGGATCGGCGTTTGAATGTCGATTTCTGTCAGAATCTCGACATAGTCGGAGTCCGACACAATGTAATTCGCCGCCGGCGTGATTGATCCGAGCGGTTGGTACAGCAGAGTCTTCCATGCGAGAGTCGCTTGCGGCGCCTCCGCCGGCGCCTTTGCGCCGGTGCTGTCGCGTGTCGTTCTTTTGCCCGGAACGATCGCGCCGTCGGGACGAAAATAGTGCACCCATTCGCCGAAATGCTCGGCTTGGCTGATTCCTTGGGCGAGGCCCCAATCGTCGCGTCCGACAAGCGCCTTTTGCGGCAGATCGTCGTACCATGCGTTGACCAACAGCGGCAATTTGGGCCGCGCCGCGAGCCATTCGTGCAGCGCGGTTGGCTCGGTCGGCGCCGAGAAGGCGCTGTTCATCGCCGCGACGACTGTCTTTCGATGTTTGAAGTTCTCGATATATTGAGCCGCCGCTGTTAGATTATTGCGAATCTTGTGCGGCACGGTCGCCGTTTTTGTCAGATAGGAGACAAGCGCCTCCGGAGACGCCGGCAAGTCCGACGACCGCGCGAGCGACAGCACGCCAGGACCAAGATAGGGAATGACCTCGCCACGCTCGAACGCCGCGACTATTTCTTCGAACATCAGTCTCTCCTCGATCCATGGACGACGCCGCGCATGCATTATTGCAGCGCCGCGGCCTTCAAAGCCTCGACTTCCGCCGCGGCGACACGATAGACGCCGCGTCCACCGGACAATGCCTGGAAGTCCATGGCGCATTTGTTACTCAGCCTGTCGAACCATTGCTGCGCGGTCAGACTGGCAGGGCGCTCTCCGATCTCGGTGACGCTGCCATCCGGCGCGAAGCGGACATGTATGACAAGTGCGTTGGTCGTCATGACTTGCTCCTTTCTTTTTGCGGATATTGCGCGAAGTTAGGCGCCCGAACCAAACCCCAGCAGTTCGACCGTGACGTTGTCGTTGCCGAACAGAGCCTGACAGGCAAGGCGCGACTTCGAACCGATGCCGATGAGCGTATCGAGCTTCTCATTTTCGGCGCGCTGCATTTTCGAAAGGCTCTTGCGGCCTTCCTGAACGAAGACGTGACACTCTCCGCATTTGGCTTCGCCGCCACATTTGCTGACGATCTTTTCGCCCGCCGCCAGAATCGCGTCGAGCAGGCGGCTGCCCGGCTCCGCGTCGATCGTCTTTCCAGACGGTAGAATGGTGAGAGTCGGCATGTTTTTTCTCCTAGTTTCCAAAGTGACCGCACGTCCGTCACTGCAAGTTTCGATCCATGCGTGCTCATTTGCGCTTCTTTGGACAAGCAAAGCGCGGAATTGTTCACTCCGCTTACTTATCGCCCCGCGGCGCTAGAGGTAGATCGCGGCGCCCGCGCCGAGATTGATCGACGCGTCCTTCATCGTTCCCACAATGAACGCTATTTGATCTTCCGTCAGATGCGCGTGCAGGGGCAAAGCGACCGCGCGCTCGGCGACTTTCTCGGTCACGAAGAGATCGCGTCGCCGATAGCCGAGATCAAAATAGGCGGGCTGCAAATGCAGCGGTTGCGAATAAGCGCAAGCTCCGATTTTTTCCGTGTGCAGGTCGTCGATAATGCTGTCGCGCGTGGAGCGGCTAAAGCGCGTGCCGAGATGCACGACATAGAGAAACCAGCAGACCTGATCCACCTCGGGAGCGACATATGGATCCTTGATGCCCTCGAACGATTGGACATATTGATAATACCATCGCTCCACGCGCTTGCGGCGCGCGAGCAACAATTCGATCCGACGCAGCTGCGCGAGGCCAAGCGCCGCGGCGATGTCGCTCAGGGAAGCCTGCAAGGGAGGATAGGCGCCGAGCACGACGGACGCGCGCTCCTCGAAGCGATGGCTACGCAACCGGCGAATGAGCGAGGCGAGTTCATCGTCGTCGGTGACGATCATCCCCCCTTCGCCGCAGACAAGAGGGCCGGGCTGAGAAAAATCAAAAACAGAGCAGTCGCCAAAGCTGCCGACAATCTTGCCCTTATATACGGAGCCGATCGCCTCGGTGGAATCCTCGATCAGCATGACGCCGGCTTCCGAGGCCAATTCGCGCAGCGGCTCCCAAGGCGCCGGATGTCCATTTGTGTTGCCGGCGATGATGGCGCGGGTGCGCTCGGTGATTTTGGCTTTCGTCTTGACCGGATCGAGCGTGCCCGCCCAATAATCTATGTCCGCGAAGACGGGCCGCGCGCCGCAAAGCGTGATGGCGTGCGCGGTTTCCCGGAAGGAATGAGCCGAGGCGATCACCTCGTCCCCCGCTCCTATGCCGCGCGCGCGCAAAGCCAACAGCAGGCCGATGGTTCCGCTCGCCACGGCGATGGCGTGTTTGCGAGACAAATAGCTCGCGAATTCCGTCTCGAACTGCTCGACTGCCGGACCCGCGGAAAGGCTCTGCGAATTCAAGATTTCGAGCACGGCTTCGAGATCGCTTTGCAGCAGATCCGGGTCGCTCAGCGGAAAAAATGTTGTTTTCATGCGCTTGCTCCTTTCGCCGCGATGATTAGTCCGGTCGCGACCGCCGGATCGGCGGTCACCCGAACACAATGGTCACGCCCGTCGAGCAGATAGAGATCGCAGTGCGCATAGCTGCGGAACGGGACTTCATCAGCCATGTCCGAAGCGTCACAGCGGGTCGCCGTGACGCCGGGCTTTAGCCCGCGCAAACTCGCGACCGTGGCGCCGTCCACATGGCTCGTCGCTAACAGTCGATCGATTTCCCTCAAATGTTCGATCGTGATCGCCATTGTCAGTCGCCACCGCCACTCAATCGACGCGCTTCCACGGTGATGGGCAGCGTGGTTCCCACGATCATCTCCGGCAGTTGCAACACCCAACCGTTGGCCAAGGTGACCGATCCTCCCCAAAGATCCGGATTTTCCTGCGCGACGATCGGCTCCTCCAGGTCTTTCTTGGGCACATAGGCGGAGAGCACGCCCTCGGAACTTCTGCGGATCATGACTTTCAAAGCACGCCTCTTTGGCTGAGCGCCGCCGGATGGCGGCGCGGGAAACACTTGTCAGGCCGGCACGATTTCGTCCTCGAGACAACCGATGACGATCTTTTCGGAAAACTCGACAAGATAGATGGTCGTCTCGCTTTCGACATGCGCGCCGACCTGGACCACCTCCCCGATGTCGCCCGCTTTCACGAGCAAACTCTCTGGCTCGGAATCCGGAAAGCTTCCATCATTGAACAGATCGACGGCCGCGCGAACACGGCGCCCCCAATCAAACTTAGGCCGCGCGTCGTCGCTCATCAGGCTTTCTCCTCCGATGTTTCGACCGGATCGAGTTCCTTGCTTTTCATGCCGACCCGGTTGCCCGTGGCGGGGAACTCGACGCCGTAGATGTAAAATTGTTGCAGAAAGGTGCCTATGTTCACGACAAAGCCCTCGTCGCCCTTGTTGCAGAGAATGTCGCCGATGTCCTTTCCCGCGTAAGTGCCGTCATTGCGAACGGTCTTGCGGGCGCGAACCTTTTCGCCGAAATTGTAAATCGGCGGATCGTTGAGCTCGACGACGCCGCTGTCGCGACTGATTTTCGTTCCCATGGTCAGTGTTCCCTTGAGATGACGCTTGAGATATCGATCGGCCTTTCCTGCGCCCCGGCGCCAGGTGGCCACAGACGCTCCCGCGCGATTTCCTTCACCATCGGGTCCTCGTCTTTCGCGAGCGGCGCTAGATAGGCTGGCGCCGCTCGACGCGCGACTTCGTACCGCACGCGCCAGTCGGCGTCGTTGGCGAGGGCGGGAAGCGCGTCCGCTGGCAAACGCTGCGCCGCCTCGGCGCGAATGCTCGCCTCCGCGTCTTCGGTCAAAATGCGCAGCGCGGGCATTGGAATTCGACGCGCCACGGCGCGACGCACCTCGACGTCGAGATCTCGAACCATCAGAATGAGAAGATCGACTGATATCCGGCGCGCCACGACTTGCCGCACCGCGTAGTCCGCATCGGAAATCATCGGCCGCAGGTCCGGCGGATCGAGACGTTGCGCGACCCGAATTCGCACTTCGCGATGCGGGTCGTCGCGCAATTTCAGAAGGTAGCTTTTCGGCAAGCGGCGCGCGGCGCTCCAGCGCACGGCTTCTTCCGGATCGGAAAGCATGGGCGGCAACAAGAAGACGTCGGCGGCCTTGGCCGCGCAAGCGCGCACTTCGAAGTAGGGATGGCGCAAATAGGACCCGGCGAGATCGGGGTTCCAATCGAAGAACCGATCGATGCGACGAGCGTAACGATCAAACACGCAGGCGCGCAACGGCTGACATTTTTTCGTCTCGCGAAGCGGCAGATGCGCGCAGACGCCGCAGTCCAGGGAAGCGCCCAGCCAGTCGATCGCTTCGTCGATTTCAGTCGACATCGCCGCGCTCCCGTTGTTCGAGAACCGCGAGCAGGATCGCGGCGCCAACCTTGTCGGTGGGGTCGAGTTCGAGCAGCTTTCCGACCGCCGCGCGGCCTTCCTCGATGTCGCCAAGGCGCATATTGAGATAGGCGTAACCCTTCAGCACGAACATGAAGAAGCGCGCCATCGGAGCGTCGAAGGAGGCGAACGCCGCCTGTCCCGGACGAACGAGACGCCAGTCGAGCGGCAGCGAATTGTCGATCGCCGCGCGGAGCAAGCAGGTCCGCGCAACGTCCAGGGCCTCGAGCAGTCGGCCCTTGTAGAAGAAAAAGCGGTAGAGACCAATCAGCACGGCGACGTGGTTTGGCGCGAGACGGCGGGCCTCGCGCAAATGCGCGAGCGCCGTCTCCGCTTGATCGTAGCTTAGACCCGCCTGATGGAGCAGGCTTTCAGCTTCGGGCGGGAGACCGCCCCCGAACACGGAAGCGCCGAGGACGTCCGTCATTTCGTCGATGGCCGCAAGTGTCATGACGGCGTCTCCCGAAGGCGAAGTCGTCCGGCTTTTAGGCCGTGACCGACTCGGAAGCGGTTGCGTCGATAGTCGAGCAGCCACAATTCTTCTTTTTCGGATCGATGAAGACAAATCCGCTCGACGTGGCCGTTTCGGCGAAGTCGATCGTGACTCCGTCCAGCAACAGACGACTCTGCGCGGGAAGGAAAAGCTTCAGATCACCGTGTTCGAACAGTTTCTCGCCTTCGGCCGGCGCCGCCTGGACGCCGAACTCAGCCGACATGCCGGAGCAACCGCCCGGCGAAACCATCAGGCGAAAACCGTAACCCGGCTTGCCGTCGAACTTCAGCATGCGGCGAATGAATTTCTCCGCCGCCGGAGTGAAAGCGATATTCATGCCGCGCCTCCCGTGGGCTGGTAGCGCGGAAGGGACGTGTCGATGATGCAGGTGTCATCGACCGGGCAGACCGCGACGCATTGCGCAACGTCGAAGTAGCCGATGCATTCCGTGCATTTTTTCGGGTTTATGACGAACGTGCCGTTCTTTTCCGAAATCGCCACATTGGGGCATTCCGCTTCGCACGCCGAGCAAGACGTGCACTGCGAAGCAACTATCTTATAGGTCATGTTGATTGCTCCTCTATCGAGAAGGGTTGAGCGGGACGTTTACGCCGAGATGTAGGCGCCCTGCCGGATGTCAGCGTCGCCGCGCGCGACGTGAGCGATCTCGCCGCGCTTCACGCGATCGAGATAGTCCTTGAAGTAGGCGATGGCCGATTGCTCGATGAACTCGAACGCGTACTGGTCGATCGGTTCGATGCCGGCCGCGGTCAGTTCGTCCTTCGGGCAATGGCCGATTTTGGCGACGAACACCGCCGCGCAATCGTTGATCGCCTTGATCACGGTTTCGAGACTGTCTTCCTCGCCATAACCGCCTTGGCAATAGAGGTCGACGCGGCGGTGGCCGACGAATTTCGCTCCCTTGGAGCTGAGTTCATAGACCTGGAACTCCTTGGCGTGGCCAAAGTGTTCGTTGATGCGGCCGCTGCCCTTCGTGGCGACGGCGACGAGGATCTTGATGTCGCTCGCTTCTTCTCGCGCCAGCGTCTCAAGTTCGGCGTTCTTCGCCGCGACCTTCGCGAGACGCTCTTGTTCGACCGCGTTCTGATAGGCTTGACGCGATTCGAGATCGTAGGAAACGTCCATTTCCATGATCTTTTCCGTGGTGAATTCCGCGGAGCGGTCCTCCCCGAGCAGGCCCACCGCGTCGGCGCGACATTGGCGGCAATGCCGCATCATGTTCATCTCGCCTTCGCAGCTGTCCTGCAACGCCTTCAGTTCTTGCGCCGTCGGTCCGCGCTGGCCAGTGAGACCAAACACCGTGCCATGTTCGGGCGCGGAAATCAGAGGCATGATGTTATGCAGGAAGGCGCCGCGAGATTTCACCGCGCGGTTGACCTCGACCAGATGCTTGTCGTTGACGCCCGGGATCATCACGGAATTCACCTTGCAGAGAATGCCGCGCTCGGTTAGCATTTCGAGGCCCTGCATTTGGCGCTCGGTCAAAATCCGCGCCGCCTCGATTCCGGTGACGCGCTTGTTCTTCCAGAAGATCCACGGATAGATTTGCGCGCCCACTTCCGGATCGACCATGTTCACCGTGATGGTCACGTGATCGACGTTGTATTTGGCGATCGTGTCGACGTGATCGGGCAGCGCCAGACCGTTGGTCGACAGGCACAGCTTAATGTCGGGCGCCGTCTTCGAGATTAGTTCGAACGTCTTGAATGTCTTGGCCGGATTGGCGAGCGGATCGCCGGGGCCGGCGACTCCAAGTACGGTCATCTGCGGAATGGTGGAAGCCACGGCGAGCACTTTTTTCGCCGCTTGTTCGGGGGTCAGCTTTTCGCTGACNNCCATCGCTGGTCCCGCAACTGGACTTGCCGGAACCGCCGCTTGTCCCGCAGCCTTTGTGGTCGGCGATTTTTTGCATGATGTCGTCCAGCGGCTCGGCCGCGGCGAATTCGAAGTTGGAAGAATCGTCCATGACAGCTCCTAACGAGTTGTTATTTCATAAGACACCTCGCGGAGCGCATCGTGACGTCGACGGGCTTTGATATGGCCGCTTCGTCGCGCAGCGCGATCCGATTTCTGGAAAGGTTCGCAACAAGCGTGCCATCTCGTTAAAATTGATAAAATGCCGTATAAACAGGGTGTTATTGGCTAATGCGGGTGGTTGTTGGCATGCCGACAACGAACATAAGGGCGTGCTTTCGATTGTCGCCAACTCGACATTTGGGCCGCGCGGCGCGTCCGACCCTGCGCGGCGGCGCGATATTTGCGTTGGGGGACTCATGAAAGAGATTGGAATGGAAGCGCCGTCGATCGACTTTGGCGAGTTGCCGGCGCCGATCAATGAACTGCTGCAACGCGGAGTTCGGGCTTATCGAAGCGACCGCGCGCTTGCGGACACGCTGTTTCGGCGAGCTCTAGCGCTGGCGCCGCGGGAGCTGGCGACATATTACTGCCTCTATAAAATACACACCTACATGGGTAACCTCGACTTCGCCGCCGCCATCGCCAAGCAAGGCATGTGCGAGGCCGCGCGACAAGCCGGATGGAGCGCCGATCCCGCGCAATGGCCGCCTCAAAACGCGGCAGGCGAGGGCGCTGCGCGCTTCGCTTTGTTCACATTAAAGGCGCTTAGCTTCATCGAGTTGAAGCGCGACAATCGGGAAATCGCGCTGAAACATCTGGCCTCGCTTGAGGTTCTCGACCCTTCGGGCAGCGTGGGCTGGTCCGTGATTTCTCAGCTGGCGCAAGGGTGCGCCTAAAAACCCCGAGCCGCGCGACAATGTCCGCGTCGGTTTGTCGCGGAGACATTGTCTCAAATGCGGCACACGCTTTGCACACATTATGACATGAGGCCACTCCCACGCGTTCTTTCAGGAGAAGGCAATGGGCTGTCACCCCGGACCCAGCATGACCATATCAGCAATGCCGTCGTCGAACTTGAGCGAATCCGCTTTGGTCGGCATCTACGAAGTATCGAAACTACTGGCTTCCCCCAACCGCCTCGAACGCACCTTGGCGGGGGTGCTGGCGCTGCTATCGAGTTTTCTCGACATGAGGCATGGGCTGTTCGCCTTGCTGGATAAGCAGGGCGAACCGGAAATCGTCGTCGGTTCCGGTTGGTCCGAGACCAACGCGAAAAAATATTTCGATCATTTGCCCGAACGCGCGGTCGGCCAGATCTTCGCCACCAAAATGCCGCTGGTGATCGAAAATGTGCAGACATCGCCTTTGTTCGAAGGCTCGGATCTCTCGGATTGGGGTCCAACGGACGGCCAGCCGTTTTCGCTGGTCGGCGTGCCGATCAAGGACGGCGACACCGTGGTCGGCACGCTGACGATCGATCGCGTATTCAGCGATCGCTCGGCGATTCGGTTCGATCATGACGTCCGCTTTCTGACCATGATCGCCAATCTGGTCGGGCAAACATTGCGGCTGCATAAGCTTATCTCGCGCGACCGCGACAGGCTGATGCAGGAGAACGCGCGCCTCGGCAAGGGCGACCGGCCGACGATCGCCGAATCGAAGTTCAACGGCATTAAGGGCATTGTCGGATCCAGCCCGTCCGTGAGCGCGGTGATCGACAAAATCCGCATCGTCGCCAAATCTCGATCGACCGTGCTGCTGCGCGGAGAATCGGGCACCGGCAAGGAATTGTTCGCGGCGGCGCTTCACAATCTCTCGCCGCGCCACTCCAAGCCGTTCGTGAAGCTGAACTGCGCGGCTCTGCCTGAAAGCGTGTTGGAGTCCGAATTGTTTGGCCATGAGCGCGGCGCCTTCACCGGCGCGGCGAACTTGCGCAAGGGCCGGTTCGAACTGGCCGACGGCGGGACGTTGTTCCTGGACGAAATCGGCGAGATCACGCCGTCCTTCCAGGCCAAGCTGCTGCGCGTTTTGCAGGAAGGCGAATTCGAACGGGTCGGCGGTTCGCGCACGATGAAGGTGGATGTCCGCTTCGTTTGCGCCACCAATAAAAATCTCGAAGAAGCCGTGCAGAAGGGCGAGTTCCGCGCCGATCTCTATTATCGTATCAGCGTCGTTCCGATTTTTCTGCCGCCGCTGCGCGAACGGAAAGGCGATCTCGGGCCGCTCGCCAACGAGTTCCTGCGGCGCTTCAACGCCGAGCAGGGCACGCATCTCACGCTGTCTCCTTCCGCCATGGAGGTGCTCTCGGAATGCGGCTTTCCCGGCAACATCCGCGAATTGGAGAATTGCGTGTTCCGCACTGCGACCTTGGCGCGAGGTGAGGCGATTATCGATAAGGATTTCTCCTGCCGCAACGATGGTTGCCTGTCGGCCGTGCTGTGGAGCGGCTCGCATGAGGCCGCGGCGCCGTCGCCTCTGTTCAAGCAGCAGTTGCCGATCGTCCCCAGCCAAAAGGCGCCGGTCGCCGCCGAGCCGCGCCCGCCGGCCCCAAGCGCCGCGGAACCGGACGCGCCAATGAATTGTCCGGGGGCCGAAAACTGCACCGTGGTGGGAGTCGATCAGCGCGGCGATCGCGAGAAGCTCATCCGCGCGATGGAGCAGGCGGGTTGGGTGAAGGCCAAGGCGGCGCGTCTGCTCGGCTTGACGCCGCGCCAGATTGGCTACGCGCTGCAAAAGCATGACGTGCCCGTGCGGAAATTCTAAAGTCCATGATCGGCGATTTCGATCCGGACGCGCACCCGTTGGATTGGCAGGGTCAGCCGGTCCGCTGTCGCGATTGCGCCCATGTTTCGCTCAATCGCGAGGGCCTTTGTCGCAAGGGCGCGGCGTGCGTGCGTGATCGGCGCGCGCGCCGCGTCGACGGCTTCTTCAAGAAGCATCCACAGCTCGCGAATAACTATCTCGACCACTCCTATTTCGAGGTGCGCGCGATGGCGGCGAAATACGCCAGCCTGTTGCGCCTGCAAGCCCTGTTGACCGATCCGGAACCCGAGGTGCGCGCCATGGCGGCGGCGCGACTGCCGGCTTCGCGTCTTGGAGCGCTCGCCCGCGACCCCGAGCCGCGCGTGCGCATCGTGCTGGCCAATCGATTGGAGGGCGCCGCGTTGCTCGCGATGCTGGACGATCCCGACTATCTGGTGCGCGTGAATGTGGTGCGGCGGCTTGATCCCGAACTGCTACCCTTGGCGGTTGGAGACGCGGACCCGGGGGTGCGCGGCTGGGTGGCGCGGCGGTTGCCGCCGGAACGGCTTGGCTTATTGATGTTCGACCCGGAGCCATTGGTGCGCCTTGTCGTCGCCGAGCGCCTGCCGGAAGAACGGCTCGAAGCCATGCGCGAGGACGAGGATCTCCGCGTGCGCTTCACGGTGGCCGAACGCGCGCCAATTGCTTTGTTGCCGGCTCTCCTGAACGACAAGGACGAACTGGTGCGCGCCGCCGCCCAAGCCAGGCTTTCGTCATCGGAAAGCGGCGGCTGACGCTGGCTCGCGCCGCCCGAAGAACGCAATTTAAATCAACTCGACCCAGACAACTATTTGGCGCGTATATACCGCCGTAGCGAGGTAATGCTCGCGCTAAATAAAGCTGGCGTAATCCATACAAGACGTGATGTGACGAGAATGATATAATAAAAATTTGTTTTGCACGTGATATATAGTGACGGTTGCGTGGTTGTGTTTTTACAATACATATAATGTCTATTTTGAGTATATTCTGTTATATAGCGCACAATCTGGTGTCGCGGTGTCGGCGCGCCGCGCGGGCGATTACGCAAGCTATTGTTCTGCATTGGCATATTTGCGCGCTCCAGCTTGGCGCGCGGGTTGCATGGGCGTTCTGCGGGATTAAGGCTTGGGAATCCAGGGGGCATTCAGTGCGGCAAGATGTGGCGCCATCAACTCGATATATTCAACCCTATGCATTGATTCTCGGAACGAACGAGATCGCCTCCGCCGTGGCGGTGGAAATGCGCCGCGCGGGTTGGTCCGTCGTGCTTGCTCACGATCCCTTTCCGCCGGTCATTCGCCGCAAAATGGCGTTTCATGATGTCCTGTTCGGCGAATCGGTCGTGATCGAATCGATAGAGGGCGTGCTGGCCGAGGACGTCCTCAATCTTTTGGACGCTTTGAACGCGAGTGAACATGTGGTTGTGACGCCGCTTCAACTACCCGATCTCATCGCTCTCCGCACGCCGGAGGTTCTCATAGATGGACGAATGCAGATGTACCGCGTCACGCCCGACTTGCGCCACATAGCGCCGATGACGATCGGCTTGGGGCCGAACTTCGTGGTTGGCGAAAACTGCGACATGGCGATCGAAACGAAGCCGATCCGATCGGGGCGCCTCGTCAAGCGCGGCTCGTCCGAGAAAGCCGATCACGTTCCGCAACGATTGGGCGGCTTGGGCAAGGAGCGGTTCGTCCATGCCTCTCGCGAAGGGCTTTGGCACACGGCGGTCGACATTGGGGTTCGTGTTTTCAAGGACTTTGTCGTCGGGCGTTTGGACGGATTGCCCGTCTGCGCGCCGATCGACGGATTGGTGCGCGGCGTCGCTCGCGACGGTTCGCGCATCCCGCCCGGCGTCAAGGTGCTCGAGATCGACCCGCGTGGCCGCGACGCGCAATGGACAGGAATAGACAGTCGCTCGAGCCTAATCGCCAGGGCCGTGCTGAAGGCGGCTCAAGGCGGTAATTTGGAGCGGGCGGCAAAGTCGAGTTCGTCGATTCTCGCGTAAATTGCCGTTGCGCGCGATCCGTTTTCGCGACAAACAAAGTGACTCCGCCTGCGGCGGTTTTTGCTACTCCATCTAGTCTGGCTCTCCGCTAATCGAAGTTAAAACCATGAGCGAAGAAACGTGCATCCTGGTCTGTGGCATTGGTGAAACTGCTTCGGCGGTGGCGCGCCGGCTTTTCGCCGAAGATCGCGCGGTCGCGATTCATCAGGCGGCGCCGCCGCGAACGCTTCGGCGAAAGATGGCCTTCTCCGACGCATGGTTCGACGGCGCCGCGTCACTCGACGGAGTCGAGGCCCGACGCGCCGATTTGAGCAGCGAGTTTCTACTCGGCCTTCGAGCTCGCCAATTCATTCCGCTTCTCACGCAGCGGTTCGCCGATGTCGTCGAACGCTGGCCGTGGGACGTGATCGTCACGGCCCGCGGGGAGGACGGCTCCCCCGGGGACTATCTGGCTGATCTCGCGGATTTGACGATCGGCCTTGGCGGAGGTTTCGTCGCGGGCGAAGACTGCGACATCGCCATCGAAACACAAGGGCCAGATCCTGGAGCGATCATTCGCGCCGGCCGCGTCCCCTCGCGCCGCCAAGGCAAATCCGACGGCGATCTCGCTGACCAGCACGAGGTGCGCGCTCCTTCGTCCGGGCTGTTCCAGACCACGAAAATCATCGGCGCCTTTGTCGAAGGCGGCGATGCGCTGGGGACGGTCGGCGAAAGCGTCGTCCTCGCTCCGGTTTCCGGCCGGATTAGAGGTTTGGTTCGCAGAGGGCAGGCGGTCGCCGCCGCATCGGTAATCGCCGAGATCGCGACATCGAACGCGACGCGGGTCGCGGGCGTCTCCGATCGCGATCAGCTGATTTCACGAGGCGTGGCTTTCGCCGTGGAGATGGAAGTCAGCGGGTGGGCCGTAGCGAGTTTCGAGGACTGGCGTTGACTGGCGGAGATCGCCGGCGAGAAAATCCGCTCTCCGTCAAATGGGAATAACGCGCCGCTCAATATTGTGAAAACTCGCGCCTTCGCTTCGCGAGTCACGGGAGGAGAAAATGCAATTCGATTTTCCCAAGGTTGAAGACGAAGCCAGCCGGACGGCGATTGAAACCGCGATCAATGCTTTCGTGCGCGCCTTCTACGCGAAGGGCGGGGCCGATCCGCTGCTCGGCCCCGTTTTCGCGGATTCGATCGCCGATCTCGATCGCCACATCGAAATCGTGGCGAACTTCTGGTCGCGTTCCCTGCTGCAAACGGATCGCTACGAGGGGCATCCTTTTCCGGTCCATATCCACTTGCCGATCAAGCCCGCGCATTTCAAACGCTGGCTGGAATTGTTCGTCGAGGCGGCGCGGGAAGTCTTGCCCGAAACCCAGGCGAACCAGGCGATCGCCAAGGCCAGCCACATGGCCCAGTGTTTCCAATCCGGCATGTTTCCGTTCACGGGCGCGGATGGACAGCCGTCGCGAACGCCGGCGTCCTGAGGGCGGCGCCAGCGACGACGCTTAAGTGTCGCAATCCGTCCGGAGCATTGTCCGCTCCATGACAATGACGTCGCGGCGACGATCCCTCGCGACGCCGGAGTCTTTTGCGATCAACAGGGCAGGGGCGAGGCTCGGCTATTCGGGCCCGACAGAGGTGAAACCCGTGGTGATGTCGTCATGAGCATGAAATTCAAATTCGCGGGCGCGGCGCTTGGCGTCATGCTTGGCGCGGCCGCGCCCGCGGCCGGGCAAATGGATCACATGTCCATGATGTCGCATGCGCCGGACACGCGTAAGCTGCTGGATTTTCCGGCGCCCATGCGCGAGCACATGCTGTCCAATATGCGCGGTCACCTGCAAGCCTTGAATGAAATTCTCGCGGCCCTGTCGATCGGCGATGGTGCGAAGGCGGGAAAGATCGCCGAGACGAGGCTGGGCGTCGAGTCGCCCGGCGCCGCGGCCTGCGTTCCAAACAGCGGGACGACCGACCACTCGACGCATGACATGGCGGCGATGATGGGCAAATTCATGCCCGAAGAAATGCGGGCGCTGGGGCTGACGATGCACGAGTCCGCGAGCGAATTCGCGCGCGAGGCGGCGAAGACGCAGACCGGCGGCGATCTGAAGCCCGCCCTCGCGGCGCTCGCGCGGGTGACGCAAAGCTGCGCCGCTTGTCACGCCGAATATCGTCTGAAGTGACGTCGATCGCTTGGCATGTCGATTGCTCATTCACGGATATGACGATGAACGCCGCCCAGTCCACCGAGTCCGTATTCACCAGAATCGGCGGAGCGGCGGCCATCGATAACCTCGTCGAGGCGTTCTACGGAAATATGGACGCTTTCGCCGCCGCGAAGGGCATTCGCGCCATGCACGGACCGAACCTTGGTCCGGTGAAGGCGATATTGAAACTCTATCTCGCCGAATGGCTCGGGGGTCCGAAGGATTACTCAGCCCGGCGCGGCCATCCGCGATTGCGGATGCGACACGCTAAATTCCCGATTGGCCCCGCCGAACGCGACGCCTGGATGCTTTGCATGGGCGCCGCGCTGGACGTTGCGATCGAGGATGCGGCCTTGCGCGAGAGCGTGAGACGAGAACTGGCCAAACTGGCCGATTGGGTTCGTAACGATCCGGATAATCAACATGACAAGCATCACTGAGACCGCATTCGCGACATTGGATCAACAAGGGCGCCTGNNGTGGCCAACGCCGGCGAGCCGACGATCGCGTTTTTCGCGTCCTATCTTCTGTCGTTCGAATATCTGAACACATTGACGGAAGTCTTGAAGGGCCTGCTCAGCCCGTCGGGAAAATACTTCGTATTCTGCAACAACATCGACCTATTGAGCAAATATGAAGTCGAGATCGACGGCATCACATTTTATGTGCTGCCGATCGACGAGGCCACGGTCTACAACGAACTGCTCGAACTGCTTTATCTCGACAAGACGTCGTTGAAGAAGGCGTCGACGGCGGGCAAGACCGACGCCATCTTCGACGCGGCCCTCAAATTCGACGGAAAATTCGCGCCCATCAGCTTCGCGCAGGGCGTCGAACGCATGGGCCCCGTCCGTGATCGCTACGCGGATCGCCCGGTGTAATACGCTCCGCCTGATCGCATCGCGGCGCGAAATGCCCCAAGCCCCTCACCGTACCTCTCCCCGCAGGCGGGGAGAGGTACGGTGAGGGGCTTGGGGCGTTGGATCTGAACGAGCCGATCAAGCGCAAAATATATAAGAAGGCGCTCATCCACAAAGCGAAGGCTGCGCGGTCGAGAACTCGTTGTCTCGACCGCGCCGGACTCGGCTTTATTACTTCGCGTCGCCGCCCTTTTCGGTGTCGGCGCCTTCGGTTTTCGCCTTGGCCTTCTTGGCCGCGTGTTTCTTGTGCTTCTTATGAGCCGCCTTCGCGGGCTTGGCCGCCGCGCCCTGATCCGCCTCGGCGGCAGGCGCGTTGGTGTCGGGGGCCTGCGCCAGCGCGGGCGTCAAGAAGGCGAAGGCGGCCACGATCGATGTGACAATGAGCTTTTTCAGCATAAAGTTTT
>PLZT01000152.1 GCA_003152255.1 Methylocystaceae bacterium
GCGACATGGGCTCGTTCCCGCATGAATTCCCCGGCTATCGCCATGTCGCGACCGACGACGTCCGCCAGGCCTTCGAAAAGGAATGGGGCGTGCCGCTCGATGGCGAGCCGGGCCTGCGCATCCCCAATATGTTCGACGCGGCGATCGACGGCGTGTTCAAGGGCCTCTATGTGCAGGGCGAGGACATTTTGCAGTCCGACCCCGACATCAAGCATGTGTCGGCCGGGCTCGGGGCGATGGAATGCGTCGTCGTGCAAGACCTCTTCCATAACGAGACAGCCAATTACGCCCATGTGCTGCTGCCGGGCGCGAGCTTTCTCGAAAACGACGGCTGTTTCATCAACGCCGAGCGCCGCATTCAGCGCGTGCGGCGCGTGATGAGCCCCAAGGCGAAATACGCCGACTGGGAAGCGACGCAGCTTCTCGCCAATGCGATGGGCTGCGATTGGAAATATACGCACCCGAGCCAAATCCTGGACGAGATCGCGCGCATGACGCCGGCGTTCAAGAATGTGTCCTACGCGCGGCTCGAGGAGGTCGGCTCCGTGCAATGGCCCTGCAACGACGCCGCGCCCGACGGCATGCCGATCATGCACATCGAAGGATTCGCGCGCGGCAAGGGCAAGTTCGTCATCACCGAATATATTCCGACGGACGAGCGTAGCGGTCCGCGATTCCCGCTCCTGCTCACCACGGGCCGCATCCTCTCGCAATATAACGTCGGCGCGCAGACCCGCCGCACCGAAAACAGCCAGTGGCATCCCGAGGACGTGCTGGAGATCAATCCGCAGGACGCCGAAATGCGCGGCGTGCGCGAGGATGATTGGGTGCGCGTGCAAAGCCGCGCCGGCGAAACGACGCTGCGCGCGAGGATCACCGACCGCGTCGCGCCCGGCGTCGTCTACACCACCTTCCACCATCCGCTGTGTCAGGTGAATGTCGTCACGACGGATAATTCCGATTGGGCGACCAATTGCCCGGAATATAAGGTCACGGCGGTGCAGGTGTCGCCGTCCAACGGCCCCACCGAGTGGCAGGAACGATACCGGATCATGGGGGAAAACAGCCGGCGCGTGACATCGGCGAGCGAGGCGGGTTGAGGAGAGGGTTCCGCATCCTCGGCGTCCAGCGATATTCGGCCCGCGGCGACGTCGCTCACCAGGATGCGGTCAAGCTCGGGCGCTGGTCGAAAATTGGCGTCTCGACCTTGAAAATCAGTGACTTCCAAAATAGCAAACCGCATTTCTCAACCAGCCCAGAGCCATCTGGAATTGCCGCGGCCGAACAGGGAAGCCTGGCCGTCGTCGATCTTCTGATCGCGAATTCAAGCAAGACGAGGCGCTTCCCGGATCGCGCCGGGCAACCGGAGCGCGAGGATCGCTTTGACCTTCGTCTCCCTCCCGCGTAGAAGAAGCCGACCAAATTCATGCCGTGACGACGGGCGGCCCCTCATCCGCCGGCAACTCCAGGATAATCAAGGGAACAACAGGAAATGCGCGTTTATTACGACCGGGACGCCGACCTTAACCTGATCAAGGGCAAGAACGTCGCCATTATCGGCTATGGCAGCCAGGGCTTCGCCCACGCCTTGAATCTCAAGGAAAGCGGCGTTCCGAACGTGGCGGTGGCGCTGCGCAAGGGCTCGACCTCCGCCGCCAAGGCGGAAGGAGCNNTGCTGACGCCCGACGAATTGCAGGGCGAAATCTACGCGACTGACCTTGCGCCCAATCTCAAGCAGGGCGCGGCCCTGCTGTTCGCCCACGGCCTCAACATCCACTTCAACCTGATCGAGCCGCGCAAGGATCTCGACGTGGCTATGGTCGCGCCGAAGGGTCCCGGCCACACCGTGCGCGGCGAATATCTGAAGGGCGGCGGCGTCCCCTGCCTGATCGCCGTGCATCAGAACGCCTCGGGCAATGCCCATGAACTGGGCCTTTCCTACGCCAGCGCCATCGGCGGCGGCCGCGCCGGCATCATCGAGACGACGTTCCGCGAGGAATGCGAGACCGATCTGTTCGGCGAGCAGGTCGTGCTCTGCGGCGGCCTGGTCGAGTTGATCCGGGCCGGCTTCGAGACGCTGACCGAGGCCGGTTACGCGCCGGAGATGGCCTATTTCGAGTGTTTGCACGAGGTCAAGCTGATCGTCGACCTCATCTACGAGGGCGGCATCGCCAATATGAATTATTCGGTGTCCAACACCGCCGAATATGGCGAATATGTCACGGGACCGCGCATTATCACGCCCGGCACCAAGGCGGAGATGAAGCGGGTGCTCGAGGATATTCAGTCGGGCAAGTTCACCCGCGACTGGATGCTCGAGAACAAGGTCAATCAGACCTCGTTCAAGGCGACGCGCGCCCGCAACAACGCCCATCCGATCGAAGAGGTCGGGGCGCGTCTGCGCGGCATGATGCCCTGGATCGGCAAGAACAAGCTTGTCGACAAGGATCGCAATTAGCGCATAATGCGCGCTAAGCCCTTTGGCTGTCGGCTTATTGTCGACAGTCGAAGGGAAGTGCGGGTTTATAGGCTCGACGTCGGCGCCTTTTGGACGCCGCGGCGCTTTGGGATGGCCGTCATGGACGGAGCGACGGAACCACCAAATCGATTGACCGGCGGCGAAATACGCCGTCGACTGGAAGAGATCACGAGATTTCGCCTGACCGGTCAACTGGAGCGGATGGTGGAGCATTTCTCACCGGACGTTATCGTGCATTATAACTGCACCCAGGTCGGCCTGTTCACTCCAGGCGTCTGGCGGGGCCGAGCCGCGTTTCTGGCGAATATGCGGCTCACGGAAGAGAGCTATGAGGCGCTCGAAGGCGAAATCGTCGACATTCTGGTCGAGAACGGCAATGCGGCGCTGCGCTGGCGCACCTGCTGGCGCCATCGCGGGACGGGCGGCGTTTTTACCGTTGACATGGCCTATTTCCTGAAATGGCGGGGCGACACCGTAGCCGAGCTGCACGAATTTCTGGATTATCCGGGTCCGCCGGCGATTGGACGCGAGAAACTCTCCAGCTACGAGGAGATGTTGCGCCCCCGGGAGCCGGGATTGGAGCGCGGGGAAATCGTCAGGCGCGTCAATGAACTGGCCAATTTCGCGCCGTCGCGGGGGCCGGACATAGGGCTGATACGCAAATATTATTCGCCGGACATCGTTTGCGAATTCGTTGGCCACAGGGCGCGCATTCCCTATGCCGGCCGGCACGTGGGCGTCGAAGCCGTGATCAATATCGTGCGCGGCATCAATGTCGATTTCGAACAACTCAACAGCGTGCTCTCCGACATTCTCGTCGACGGCGGACGGCTCGCCTGCCGCCGCACGGTCCAGTGGCGCCATCGCGGCACGGGCCGGCGGGGCTTGGTCGAGCTCGCGGAATTCGTCAGATTCGAGGATGGATTGATCGTCGAGCTCATCGAATATCGCGACAGCGTCACGATCCTCGAAATGCAGGGCGAGTTGAAAGTCTGGTGAAAGAGCCATTGCGCTTTCATACGCTCGACGTCTTCACGCACAGCAAATTCGCCGGCAAGCCGCTGGTCGTGTTCGAAAACGCGGACGGCCTCGCGCGAGGCGAGATGGCCGCCCTGGCGCGGGAGTTCAACCTTGCGGCGGCTTTTGCATGCGCGCCGCGCGACCCCGTGGACAGCGCCAGCATCCGTGTTTTCACGCCCCAGGGAGAAGAGCGCTCCTTCAGCGCGCAGGCGGTGATCGGCGTCGCTGTTTTGCTCGCGCGGTCCAGGGCGGCCGAGATATTGGCGCGCCGCGAGGTGGTGGTCGTGCTGGAGATCGCCGACGAGATTTTTTCCTGCGACGTGATCAAAAGCAAAAGCGGCGTCTGCTACGCGCAATTCGCGTTGAACCGCGCGGCGCGACGGGACGGCGAGGCGCCGGACGTCGAGGCGTTGGCCGCCGCGCTGGCGCTGGCGCCGGAGGAGATCGGCTTCAGGGCGCATGCGCCGCGCATTTATAGCGCGCTCGCGCCCTTTGTGTTCGTTCCCGTCGGCTCACGCGCGGCGCTCGAACGCGCCAACCCGTCGCGCGCGCCATTCGAGCGGGTTCGCGGCTCCGCCGCCGGGCTTTGCCTCTATACCGACGAAACCATCGCGCCGGACAGCGCCATACTCGCGCGCTTGTTCGGCCCTGGCGCCATCGAGGATCCCGCGAGCGGCGCGGCCGCGGCGGCCTTCGCTGGAGCCGCCCAGGAATTCGAGCGTCCGACGGACGGCGAACACCAAATTTTCATCGAACAAGGGCACAAGATCGGCCGCCCCTCGCGCCTGACGCTGCGCATGAGCGTCGCGGCTGGCGCGTTGGCCGATATCCATCTCGGCGGCCAGGCGGTGGAGGTTGCTTGCGGAGAGCTGACGTCTTGACGGATGACGCGCGGGTTTTGCGAGTGGATCGGCTGGCGTGCCGGCTCGTCGCCCATGATTGGGCGTTCGATCGCGACGCGACGGGTGACATCGCGGCTCATTGGCGCGACCGGACAAAGGTCAATCCGACGCTGTTCGACGGGCGCGTCCTTCTCGCCAGCCGCGTCGCGACAAGCGTCGACGCGGCCGGGCTGACGATTCTCGAGGCGGATTTTTTCGAGACGCGCTTCTCGCGCTTTCTCGCCTGGCGCGATTTCGGCTTTCCCGACCGCGAGGTCTATAATTGCTTCTCGATGCCGGCGCTGCGCTGTTCCGACGGCGCCTTCCTGCTCGGCGAAATGGGGCCGGGCCATTCCTGCGCCGGGCAGCTGTATTTTCCCTGCGGCACGCCGGACCCCAGTGACATCAGCGGCGAGACGGTCGATCTCAGCGGCAGCATCGTTCGAGAACTCGCGGAGGAAACAGGCATTTGCGTCACCCTGCCGATGTTCTCGCCGTCCTGGCGCGTCGTCTTCGACGGCCAGCGCGTGGCCTGCATAAACATCATCGACTGGCCCGAGCCGGCGCGAACGCTGCTGGCGCGGGTCGAGAGCCATATCGCCGCCGAGAGCGATCCCGAACTGGCGCGCGCGCATCTGGTGCGCGGACGCGCGGAGCTGTCGGATTTGCGCGTTCCCGCCTTCATGGAGGCGTTTTTGGCGTTGGAGATGCCCCATTGAGCGCCGCGCGGTGGCGAATTTCGGCTGAATTTCCGGCAAGGCCGGTATAGATTGAGCCTCATGATCAAGAGCCATGGCGCCGATGCGAGCCACCAAGGGGCGCCGCCCGATCCACGCCTCGCGGCGATCCGCGCCGCGCTAAAGGACCATTGCATCGTGCTTATCGGCATGATGGGCTCCGGCAAGAGCGCCATAGGCCAGCGGCTGGCGGCGCGGCTTGGCCTCAAATTCGTCGACGCCGACGCCGAGATCGTCGCCGCCGCCCGCATGTCGATTCCGGAGATTTTCGCGAAATATGGCGAGGGCTATTTCCGAAACGGCGAGCGCCGCGTGATGCTTCGCCTGCTCAACAACGGGCCGGTGGTGCTGGCGACCGGCGGCGGGGCCTTTCTCGATCCGCGCACGCGTCGGCGCATCGCCGAGCGAGGCGTCTCCATCTGGTTCGACGCCGACCACGAAACCCTGCTGAGGCGGGTGCGTCGCAAGTCCGACCGCCCGTTGCTGCAGACCGCCGATCCGGCGGCGACCTTGCGTCGGCTGATGGACGAACGCTATCCCGTCTACGCCCACGCCGACATAAGAGTCGTCTCGCGCGACACGCCGCAGGACGCGATGGTCGACGAGACGCTGGACGCCCTCGCCGAGCGGCTGCCGACGCTCGACCTCGGCGCCCGACACACCGCCATGGAAGCCCAGATCATGACTCATTTTCCGCCCCGCCCGCAGCCGTCCGACGCTCCCCTGCATCACGAGAACGTGCGGGTGGCGCTGGGCGCGCGTTCCTATGACATTCTGATTGGCGCGGGTCTCCTGGCCAAGGCCGGCGAGAAAATCGCGGCCGTCGCGCCCGGCGCCGCCTGCGCGATCGTCACCGACGCCAACGTCGCCCGGCTCCATCTGCCCGCGCTCGAAGACAGCCTGAAATCGGCGGGCGTGCGTTATTCCACGATTGTCGTGGAGCCGGGCGAGGGCTCCAAATCGCTGAGCGTTTTCGGGCGCGTCTGCGAGGAGGCGATCGCCGCCAGGATCGAACGGCGCGACGTGATCGTGGCGCTGGGCGGCGGCGTCGTCGGCGATCTTTCGGGCTTTGTCGCGGCGAGCCTTCGGCGCGGCGCGCGCTTCGTGCAAATTCCGACGACCTTGCTCGCGCAAGTCGACAGTTCGGTCGGGGGCAAGACCGGGATCAATTCGCCGCAAGGCAAGAATCTGATCGGCGCCTTTCACCAGCCGTCGCTGGTGCTCGCCGACGTCGACACGCTGGCGACGCTGCCGCCGCGCGAGTTTCGCGCCGGCTACGCCGAGGTCGTCAAATACGGACTGATTGGCGACCGCCGTTTCTTCGAATGGCTGGAAGCCGATGGCGACGCCATATTTCACGGCAAGCCCGAGCAAATCTGCGCGGTCGCGGTGAGCTGCGAGAGCAAGGCCGCTATTGTCGCGCGCGACGAGACCGAGCAGGGCGACCGCGCTCTGCTCAACCTCGGCCACACCTTCGGCCACGCCTTCGAGCGCCTCGTCGACTACGACAGCGCCCGTCTCGTGCATGGCGAAGGCGTCGCCATCGGTCTGGCGCTGGCGCTGCGGTTCTCTCAGCGCCTTGGCCTGTGCGCCGGGCAGGACGCGCTGCGCGCCGAGCGGCATTTGTCGAGCCTTGGCCTGCCGACGCGCATAAGCGACATTCCCGGCGCTAACTTCACCGCCGACGCCATCATGGACGCGATGTATCAGGACAAGAAGGTCGAACGCGGCGCCCTGACCTTCATCCTGCTGCGCGGGATAGGCGCGGCCTTCGTCGCCAAATCCGTCGACCCGGCGGACGCGCGCGCTTTTCTCCAAAGCGAACTTTAGCCAAGGACATGCGAGCGCTGCGCCCGTCCATTTCCCGGAGGCCGGATTGACTACCGTCGATATTGGAACGGCGCTGATCATCGTGCTCGCCTGCGTGCTGCTGTCCGCGTTCTTTTCGGGCTCCGAGACGGCTCTGACGGCGGCCTCGGCGGCGCATATGCACGCGCTCGAAAAGGATGGTGACAGGCGCGCCGCGACCGTCTCGAATCTGCTGCGCCAGCGCAACCGCATGATCGCGGCGCTGTTGTTCGGCGGCACGCTGGTCAATATCGGCGGCTCCGCCTTCGCGACCAGCGTGCTGGTCATGCTGTTCGGCGAGCACGGCGCGGTCTATTCGACCTTCATCATGACCATCATGCTGCTGGTTTTCGCGGAAGTGTTGCCGAAGACGCTGGCGATCAACCAGCCGGACCAGATTTCGCTGCACGTCGCGCGCGGCGTGCATCTATTCGTTTCGGTTTTCGGTCCGCTGCTCGCGGGCGTCGAGTTTTTCGTGCGTTGGGTGCTCAAAATGGCCGGCGTCGAGCTCGGCCATGGCCGAAAGGTGCTCTCGCCCTATGACGAGCTGATGAGCGCCGTCGACATCATGCACGAGGAAGGCAATGTCGAGCGCAGCGCCCGCGACATGTTCGGCGGCGTGCTCGATCTGCAGGTCATGCATGTGTCCGACGTCATGGTTCACCGCACCAAGATCAGGGCCGTCGACGCCGATCTGCCGCCCGGCGACATCATTCGCGAAGTGCTGGCGTCGCCATATACGCGGATGCCGCTATGGCGCGAGCGACCCGATAATTTCATCGGCCTGCTGCATTCGAAGGATCTTCTGCGCGCGCTCGACGCCGCCGGCGGCGACGCCGCGAAGCTGCGCATCGACGAGATCATGCTGGCGCCGTGGTTCACGCCGGAAGCCACGACGCTCAAGGATCAGCTCGAGGAGTTTCTCAAGCGCAAGACGCATCTTGCATTCGTCGTCGACGAATATGGCGAGGTCATGGGTCTCGTCACGCTGGAGGACATTCTGGAGGAGATCGTCGGCGACATCCGCGACGAGCACGATATCGCCGTGCAGGGCGTGCGCGCGCAAAAGGACGGCTCGGTGCTGGTCGACGGCGCGGTTCCGCTGCGCGATCTCAACCGCGCGATGGATTGGGATCTGCCCGACGAGGAGGCGACGACGATCGCCGGCCTCGTGATCCACGAAGCCGGCGCCATTCCCGAGGCCGGTCAGGTGTTCCGTTTCCACGGCTTCCGCTTCGAAGTGCTGCGCAAGATTCGCAACCGCATCACCTCGCTGAAGGTGACGCCGGAAGAGGGAACGTCGGCTTGATCGCTCCCTACTCCGCGGCTTCCGTCGCGGGTTCGTAGTTCAGTATCGGCCCGAGCCAGCGTTCGACTTCCGAGACCTGCATGCCCTTGCGCCGCGCATAATCCTCGACCTGATCGCGCTCGACCTTGGCGACGCCAAAATAATGCGCCTGTTCATGCGCGAGATAGAGGCCGCTGACCGTCGACGCGGGGGTCATCGCGAAGCTTTCCGTCAGCCGCACGCCGGTGCGCTTTTCCGCGTCGAGTAGCCTGAACAGCGTGGCCTTTTCCGTATGGTCGGGCTGCGCGGGATAGCCGGGCGCCGGGCGAATGCCGCGATAAGGCTCGTTCGGCAGCTCCTCGGGCGAAAAATTCTCGGCGCTCGCATAGCCCCAGAACTCGCGCCGCGCGCGCTCATGCATGCGTTCCGCGAAGGCTTCGGCGAGCCGGTCGGCCAGCGCCTTCACCATGATCGAACCGTAATCGTCATTGGCTTGCGCATAGCGCGCCGAAATCTTCTCCTCCTCCGCGCCCGCCGTGACGACGAAGGCGCCGATGTAATCGGCCTTGCCGCTGTCCTTCGGCGCGAGGAAATCGGCGAGCGCGACATTGGGCTTGCCGTCCCGGCGCGCGAGTTGCTGGCGCAAGGTATGGAGCGTCGCGAGCCGCTCCTCGCGCGACTCGCCGGCATAAAGCGCGATGTCGTCGCCGATCGCGTTCGCCGGCCAGAAGCCGATCACCGCCTTGGGCGTGAACCAGCGCTCCTCGACGATGCGCTTCAGCATGGCCTGCGCGTCGTCGAACAGGGCTTTCGCCGCCGGGCCGCGCTCCGGATCTTCCAGTAGCGCAGGATAGCGGCCCTTGAACTCCCAGGTCTGGAAGAAGGGCGTCCAGTCGATATAGGGAACCAGCTCCGCGACATCATAGGTCGCGAAGCCGCGCGCGCCGGTGAAGCTGGGCTTTGTCGGCGTAAAGGCGTCCCAGTCGATCTTCAGCGCGTTCGCGCGCGCCTTGGCGAGCGGCACGCGCTGCTTGTCGAGCTGCGCCTTGGCGTGGGCGTCGGCGACGCGCTCGTACTCCTTGCGCGTTTGCGCCATATATTCGACGCGCCCCTTGTCCGACAGCAAGGACTGCGCGACCCCGACCGCGCGGCTGGCGTCGGTCACATAGACGGCCTGACCGCTGCGATAATTGGGGCTGATTTTCACCGCCGTATGTACGCGGCTCGTGGTCGCGCCGCCGATAAGCAGCGGCGTGTCGAAGCCTTCGCGCTCCAATTCGGCGGCGATGAAGCACATCTCGTCGAGCGAGGGCGTGATAAGGCCGGAGAGGCCGATGATGTCGACATTCTCGCGCTTGGCGGTTTCGAGGATTTTCGCGGCCGGCGTCATCACGCCAAGGTCGATCACCTCGAAATTATTACAGCCGAGCACGACGCCGACGATGTTCTTGCCGATGTCGTGGACATCGCCCTTCACTGTCGCCAGCAGCACCTTGCCGGCGGTGGAGCGCTCGCTCTTGTCCTGCGCCATGAAGGGCAGAAGATGCGCCACCGCCTGTTTCATCACGCGCGCGGATTTGACCACTTGCGGCAGGAACATCTTGCCCTGGCCGAAGAGATCGCCGACGACATTCATGCCGGCCATCAACGGCCCCTCGATCACGTCGAGCGGGCGGTTGGAACGCAAGCGCGCTTCCTCGACATCGGCGTCGATGTAATCGGCGACGCCATTTACCAGCGCATATTCGAGCCGCTTGTCGACGCTGGCTTCGCGCCACGCCGCGTCTTTTTCCTGCGTCCTGGCGCCGGCGCCCTTGAATTTTTCCGCGAGCGTCACGAGCCGTTCGGTCGAATCCTTGCGGCGGTTGAGCACCACGTCCTCGCAGGCTTCGCGCAGCTCCGGGTCGATCTTCCCGTAGACCGCGAGCTGGCCGGCGTTGACGATGCCCATGTCCATTCCCGCGGCGATCGCGTGATAGAGAAACACCGAATGCATGGCTTCGCGCACCGATTCATTGCCGCGAAACGAGAAAGAGAGATTGGAGACGCCGCCGGACACATGGGTCAGCGGCATCTCGGCCTTGATGGCGCGCGCGGCTTCGATGAAATCGACACCGTAATTTTCGTGCTCCTCGATGCCGGTCGCGACCGCGAAAATATTGGGNNTAGCGCTTGACCTTGCGCGCCTCGTCGCGAAACTTGTCCTCGCCCTCTTTCATCGAGATCGAATTGACGACGCCCTTGCCCTGCAGGCATTTGAGGCCGGCTTCGATCACCTCGAACTTCGAGCTGTCGACCATGATCGGCACGCGCGCGATGTCGGGCTCGGCCGCGACGAGATTTAGGAACTCGACCATCGCGCGTTTCGAATCGAGCAGGCCTTCGTCCATGTTGACGTCGATCACCTGCGCGCCATTGGCCACCTGATCGCGCGCCACTTCAAGCGCGGCGGCGAAGTCGCCCGACGTGATCAGCTTGCGGAATTTAGCCGAGCCCGTGACATTGGTGCGCTCGCCAATATTGACGAAGGGAATGTCCTTCGTCAGCGTGAACGGCTCCAGTCCGGACAGCCGCAGCAGCGGCGCGATTTGCGGAATCTCGCGAGGGGTGACGCCCTTCGCAGACTCGGCGATGGCCTTGATATGCGGCGGGGTCGTGCCGCAGCAGCCCCCTAAAATATTGACGAGTCCGGCGCGCGCGAATTCGCCGGTCAGTTCCGCCATATATTCCGGGCTCTCGTCATAGAGGCCGAATTCATTGGGCAGGCCGGCGTTGGGGAAGGCGCAGACCCGGGTGTTCGCCACGCGGCCGATTTCGGCGATGTGCTGGCGCATCTCGCGCGCGCCGAGCGCGCAGTTGAAGCCGATCGAAAACGGCTTGGCGTGGGCGAGCGAATTCCAAAAGGCCTGCGGCGTCTGGCCCGACAGCGTGCGTCCGGAGAGATCCGTGATGGTGCCGGAGATCATGATCGGGAACACGGTCCCAACTTCGTCGAAGGCGTCTTCCAGCGCGTAGAGCGCCGCCTTGGCGTTCAACGTGTCGAAGATCGTCTCGACCAGCAGAATATCGGCGCCGCCGTTGATCAAGCCAAGCGCCGCCTCGTGGTAAGCGACGCGCAAATCGTCGAACCCGACGGCGCGAAAACCGGGGTTGGAGACATCGGGCGAAATCGACGCCGTGCGGTTGGTCGGTCCGATCGACCCCGCGACGAAACGCTTAACGCCTGTCTTTTTTTCAACCTCGTCGCAAGCCTCTCGCGCGAGCCGCGCGCCCTCGAAGTTGAGCTCGTAAGCCAAGCTTTCCAGCCCGTAATCGGCCTGGGCGATGGTCGTCGACGAGAAGGTGTTGGTTTCGATAATGTCGGCGCCGGCTTCGAGATATTGGATATGAATATCCTTGATCGCCTGGGGCTGCGTCAGCGTCAGCAGATCGTTATTTCCACGCAGATCTTTTGCGTGGCTCGCGAACCGCTCCCCACGAAAATCGCTTTCCGTGAACTGATGGCGCTGGATCATCGTGCCCATGGCGCCGTCGAGGATCAGGATTTTTTCGCGCGCCAGACTGTCGAGAGTTTCGAGAATCCTGGGGCCGTGGTCTTTATCGAAAGTCATGTTGTCGCTTTCTCATTCGCGGGGGCCGGAGAGCGAGCCTGAAGGCTCGCGGTCCTAAAGCGCGCCTTGGACCGCGAGCCTTCAGGCTCGCTCTCGAACGCCTTCCATTTTTCGGGCGCTGGCTGCTATGCATTCTGGCGGGCGGGGCGCGCGCCCAGCAAATGGCAAATGCCGAACACAAGATCGGCGCGGTTGTTGGTGTAGAAGTGAAATTCGTTCACGCCGGATTTGACGAGATCCATCACCTGCTCGGCGGTGGTGGTCGCCGCTATCAGCGCATGGGTTTCGGGATCGTTCTCCAGCCCGTCGAAGCGGTCGGCGAGCCATCGCGGCACGCTGGCGCCGGCCTTGGCGGCGAAGCCCGCGACCTGTTTGAAATTGCGGATCGGCATGATGCCCGGCACGATCGGAATAGTGATTCCGCGCGCCCGCGCCTTCTCCAGAAAGCGCAGATAAATATCGTTGTCAAAGAAGAATTGGGTGATCGCCCGCGTCGCGCCGGCGTCGATCTTCGCCTTCAAGGCGTCGATGTCGCTGTCGATGGAAGAGCTTTCGGGATGGCCCTCGGGATAGGTCGAGACCGAAATCTCGAAATCGCCGATGGCGCGAATGCCGCGCACCAGATGGCTCGACGAGGGATAGCCGAGCGGATGCGGCATGAAGGGCGAGCCGACGCCGCCGGGCGGATCGCCGCGCAGAGCGACGATGTGGCGCACGCCAATGTCCCAATAGCTCTTGATCACATTGTCGACTTCCTCGCGCGTCGCCGAGACGCAAGTGAGATGCGCGGCCGGATTCATATCGGTTTCGCGGGCGATGCGCGCGACGATGGCGTGCGTGCGTTCGCGCGTGGAGCCGCCGGCGCCATAGGTCACCGAAACGAATTTCGGATGCAGCGGCGCGAGGCGTTTGATGCTCTCCCAAAGCTGGGTTTCCATTTGCGGCGTCTTGGGCGGGAAGAATTCGTAACTGATGACGAATTCGCCCTTCGGGGAAAGCGGGTGCCGCGGCTCTAACGTCATCAGGCGGTCTCGAAGTTTTTGGAGGGAATAGGGTCGGAAATAACGCGCGGATCGCGAGCGAGCCACAAGGACACGGTGAGTTTCGCGGCGTCGCCGGAGCCGGGCGCGAGGTCGCGGTGCAAGAGGACCGTCAGCCCGGCTTGCGCCAAAAGATCGGAGATTTCTAGGGCCGAAAAACCAAGACGGCGATGGGCGTGTTTTTCACGCAGCGCTTCTTCGTCATGCGGCGCGAAATCGACGACAATCAGTCGTCCGCCCGGCGCGAGCGCCCGCGCCGCCTCGCGCAAGGCGCGGCCGGGATCGTCGAGATAATGCAGCACCTGATGCAGGATCGCGACATCGCAGGAGTTGCGCTCGACCGGCAGCGCGTAAATATCGCCCTGGCGCAGTTGGACGTTGCGCGCGCCGCTTTCCTCGAGTCGCCCGCGCGCCACCGCCAGCATCGCCGAGGAGAGGTCGACGCCAATGGCCTCTTCGGCGCGTGGCGCGAAAAGTTCCAGCATGCGTCCGGCGCCGGCGCCAAGATCGAGCAGTCGCCGGATCGGCGCGTCGCCGAGCGCCTCGCGAATGGCGTCCTCGACCCGCGCCTCGGGAATATGGCGCGCGCGGATGTCGTTCCATTCGTCGGCGTGGGCCGCGAAATAGCGGGCGGCGTTATCGGCCCGCGCCTGGCGGACCTCGGCGAGACGCGCGCGGTCGCCGGCCAGCACCGGATCGGAGGCGTCGAGCGAATTGATCACGCCTCTGGCGAGTCCGCCTGCGGCGCCTGAGGGCGCGAGACGAAAAAACGCCCAAGCGCCCTCGCGGCGGCGCTCGACGACGCCGGCCTCGACCAGAAGTTTCAGGTGACGCGAAACGCGCGGCTGCGACTGGCCGAGAATCGCCACGACCTCGCTCACCGTCAGTTCCGATTCGGCGAGCAAGGCGAGGAGGCGCAGGCGCGTTTCCTCCCCCGCCGCGTTGAGCGCGGCGAGCGCGGGATCGAGAGCCAGGGTGAGCGGAGCGAGCATCGGATCATCCGAACAAGACATAAAGATATATATATACGTCGAAGATCACGCAGGCAAGTCAAAAGCACGCCCGCGCGCCCATGCGCGAAAATGCGCGCGGGCGCGCCGAATCGGGGTTGAAATGCGCGAAAATGCGCGCCCTGCGAAGGCGCTCAGGCCGCTGGCTGGATCGCCGAAAGTCTCCAGGCGTCGGGGCCGGACCCCGCCGGGCGGCGGAAGGTCCAAACCTCGGTCGATTGCGTGGGTTGCGTGGGATCGCCCGAAACAACCCGGCCGGTGGCCCGCTCCTGCGTCACGTCGATCAGCGCGAAACGCATCGCGACCGTGGCGTATTTGTCTCGGCCTTCCTGCCACGCTTCAGCAAGGTCGCCCTGCAAAAGCTTGACGTCGGAGATGCGGTTGACGAGGCCCTTTTGGCGCCGCTGCTCCAGTTCCTCATTGAAATATCGGACCATCTCGGGCGTCGCGAGCCGGCTCAGCGCCGCGGAGTCCTCGCGGCCATAGGCGTCTTGCGTCTCACCGAGCAGGCGCTCAAAGGCCGGAAAATCCGCTGCGGACAATTGTAAAGGCTCAGGTTTCGGCCTTTGCGGCGCGGCGCCCGCGCCAAAGCCGGCGCCGCCGGTGAACGCGGCCATGGTCGGGCGCGGCCCCGCGCCGGCTGAAGCGAGGTTGCGATTTTGCCACCAATTGAAGGCGAAGCGCGCCAGCACGGCTAACAGTGCGATTTGAAACAGGAATCCGATGATGGAGAAGAAGCCGCCGATGCCGCCGAAAAAGCCGTTGCCGGTCAAAAGACCAAACAGTCCGGCGCCCAAAAGCCCTCCCGCGAGGCCGCCCATCAAGCCTCGGCCAAAGCCCGGTCGCTGCGCGCCAGGGTTGAAACCGGGCTGCTGTGCTCCGGGGGTCGGGGTGATCGTGCGCTGGATCGGCGCGGCTGNNGAGCCGCGACTTCCCGCGCCGCCGCCCATGAGGACGCCCATCTTGGCCTCGGCCAGTCCGGGAGCGAAAGCCATTAGCCCGACGAGCGCGAAAATCTTGAAGAATCGACGCCTGGACGCTTTTGAGGACGACATTTTTTAACCCTGAGTTTGGCGAGCCGCGCCCGCGCTGGGCTTTATATAGGAAACGCCTTCTTCTTACGCAAAGTTCTTCGCGGTCCGACGTTTCGCGGCGGCGCTATATCCCACCGTCACGGGCAAAACGGTAAGAGCGCGCCTCCGGCGGGCAACGCTTTATCCATCTATGGCGCGCATGTTGGGACGACATTTGCGCCATTGCCCCAGGAACCCGCATGTCCCCGCACTTCATCCGTATCGACGCTTTGCGCGGCGTCGCCATCTTAATGGTGATGCAACTGCATATTTTTTTCATTACCTTTACATATGATTATCTCAATTTTCCGACGGCGGCGCGCTATTTGCTCCGTTCCGGAGGCGCGGGCGTCGACCTCTTCTTTATCCTCTCGGCCTATCTTCTGACGACCAACCTTTTGCGCCAACGCGACAGGCCCGGCGTCATCACGACCTTTTTCGCGCGACGGGCGCTCCGCATCCTGCCGATGTTCCTTATTTTGATTTTTAGCGGTTTCGCGATCGAGGCGCTATGGTTAAAAGTCGGGGGAACGACCGACGTCTGGCTCTGGCATGATCATTTTCCCCTCTCGACTTATTTGCTCTTTCTGCAAAACTGGCGACTTCCAATCCGACGAAAACTTCGC
>PLZT01000682.1 GCA_003152255.1 Methylocystaceae bacterium
GAGGTAATCGGGCGTGATCGATTTGCGAATGGAAACCGCTGGCTCCTTTTTTTCTTCCAGCGGGGCGGCAATTGCCGGCCCGCTGGCAAGTTGCGCCAAAGCGGCATGCACGGATTGAATCAGCGAGGGCAGGTCCGCTATTGGCAAGGCGTTGTTGGCGACGAAGGCCGCCACGATGTCGGCGGTTAATTCGATTGGATTGAAAGATTCCGCATCGGATGTCAGCACGGGAGAGTTCCTCAAGGTGGTTAGCTTCACTACCGATACGCTTATACTGTGCGCTCGTCGATANNGCGACTATTCCATTCTCCCTTTCGACAGTCATGCGCCGGCGACGCGCTACCGTGCAAGCCATCGCGCGATGCGAGGCCACATCACCGACGAGGAAATGGAAGCCCTCGCGCAATATTACGCCAGCATCCCGCATTGAGGCCGGGGTAACGCTTTCGTAAGCTACATGTTACGCGCTGGTCGGCGTCGCCGACTCGCTGGCGCCTTATCGGGCTTGGTGGCCTTGATCGAGGCTGCGCTCTGGCCGGCGCTGCCGGCGACGCTGGTCGGCTATGTGGTCGGCGTCGTCGTCTCATATGGTCGCCGCCGAAGCCGTAGAATCGCGAAAGGCGAGGTTTGAGGGGCAAGGGCTACATCATCGCCAAAAGCCCTCAGCGCTGCTCCTAGCTCGCGTCGCCGGCCCGATAAAGCCGGCCCATCCGTCACGCCGTCGGCATGCCCGGCGCATGAAGAAAACGCCTCGGCGCGGATCGCCATCACCACCTGCATGCCCTTTTGTTCTTGCGATCAGAGCGCCCCGCCCTTTCGCTTGAGGGCGGGGCGTTTTTGTCGTCAGGCGGGGCGCGTTACACTTTTTCCATAACCAGCTTGGCGCCTTCGATGAAGGCCTTCGCCTCGTCGTCGCTCATCGGCAAGGGGGTCTTACGGCTTTGGGGGAAGAACGGCTTGAAATGGTCCAAGTCGTGGCCGAGGTGCCCGTTCAGCCGTGCACAAAGGCCGTCCAACGGTCGCGCCTCCCCGTTCAAGTTGACGACGTCGCGCAGTTCGGACCACGTTGCGTCCCGCATCGCCCACGCCTTGCCGCACTCGGCGCTACTCTCGATATCTTCTTTAACCGCCTGTGCTTTACACGCCCTAAGGCGGGCCAGCGCCTGCTGCATTTCAATCCCGTCTACGTGTTCCGTGTCACTTGGCCGTTTCGCATACATCACGATCTCCTAGAACGTTTGCTCCGCGGCGCCTTTGCTCCGCGTCTTCTCCTTTACTCAGCGTGTTTTCCCCGATTTTTCGACATCATGCGGCGAAGAGCTCTCGGCATGATGTGCTTGCGGGCCTTTGTTTAAAGGGTACGGCGCGCCGCTGTGTCGTCCCGCTGTGTACTGTCACTTGCGCTTGCAAGCCTGGAAGTGATGGGGCTGTTTTCGGTGGCTTCGAGATGTCGGCCAGCCTGCACTGTGGCGACCGTTTGGCGGCCCTATGTCGAACCGATGCTGCTCACGCTCGTGCGGTGATGTCGATGCAAATCCAAGCCGCCATCACCTGTTCGCTTTGCAACCATCAGACGACGAAGACAATGCCGACGGATATGCCCACAGAGATCATACCGCTCGTGACGGCGATGAATGACGGGTTGGCCGGGCTGGTTTCGAGGCGCTGGTTGTTGCGGTACCCGATTCAGCGGGAAATTTGACGCCGGTCGTGCGTAACTCGCCGCATCAGGATGATCGCATGCGGCGCCATCATCTGCAGCGCGAAATCAGAGCGCATTGCATCTCGTACAACAGCAGGGCCCAGCCCCAGCCGGTGTGGATGGTGTTGTTGTTTTTAGGGAAGAGAGGGAGAGAAGGAGTGTCAAAAGTGTTGGTTATAAGCACTAACTAAATCCACAATCAGCTCTAAAAATAATTAATAGGAAGAAACAGCACTAACGACACCGCCCCAAAGAAGGGGGGCGGTGGCGCGCTCGATTATCAGGGATTACCGTAGCTTCAGGCCGATGACGGTGATGCCGGCGTTGCGTCGCGTAACGACGTAGTTTTGATGCTCGAGATTCTCTTTCACCTTCGATCTGGCCTGCGTCATCGTGTACCCGCTTTCCACGGCCCATAGGCGGTAGGCGTGGTAAAATTGTTCGAGAGTCACTTTGCTCTTGTCATCAACTTCGCAACATTCGTCGATGAAGCCCTTGAGCGGATTTGCATGGGCCAGGAGGTTCTTGCGCGCACGCATCATGTCGCTTGATCGCGGGAATCTTCCGCGCTTCTTTAGGTGCATCCACCCCCGCAGCGCGCGGATCAACACGCCGGAAAGTTCGTTCTTGATGATCCTGTCGAACAGACTGCGGTCGATCTCGCTCTCCTCGAAGGTGCGGTCGAATGGGATCACGTACAGGCGACGCATTATGCCGGGGCTCAGGTCCGGGAGCGACGGCAGATTGTTGCACAGCAGGATCGGGAAGGCCCTGTTTATAAAGTTGAAGGCCTGCTTGAATTTGTGCTCGCCGGTCAGCAGCTTCGCCTCGCTAATCTTCTTTAGGGCCCCGTCGGGGAGCTTGGCGCCGGCGCGGACGTCGTCGTCGATGAACGCCATCTTGCCGAACAGGCTACCGATGGCGAAGCGCCCGTTGTCGAGGTCATCGACGCGACCCGAGTGGATGAAATTCGCGCCGACCAGCTCCGTCAGCGTCCTGACCAGGCTTGTCTTGCCATTGCCGCCCTTGCCGACCATCACCACGATCAGCGGGATGTCGCGGCGCGGCTGAATGGCGTAGCCCATCAGTTCGTTGAAAAAGTCGATCAAGGTCTGGGGATGCTCGGCCTTCTCGAAGATGCGCCTGATCGCCGCGTCGTACTGCGGACACCTAGCCTTCGGGTTGAAGCTGACGTTCAATACGTGCCGCATGCCGGTGGCCGGGTCATGCGGCCGCAGCTTGATGGTTCCATTGCCTACGAGCCAGAGTTCGCCGTTCTTGACGTTGACGACGTTCGGCGGCTCGGAGGCGAAGTGCAGCATGTCGTCGTCCCGCGCCTGCATGATTTGCAGGAGCCCGAACACCTCCTGCACCAGCGTCTTGCCCGATCTCGCCGATGGCGACTTGTTGACGACGTTGAGGATCTTTTGCTGCAGCATTTTGTCGGGGGCCACGGCCCAGTGAGTTCCGGTCCACGACCAAAACCTGCCGTCCAACTCGTAGCGCAGCAATAGCCCGCCGCCAAACTTCGCATCGAGCACGGCTTGCGCGAGTTTCTGTCCCTCGTCGCGAGGCTCGGCGCCGACCGCATATTGCGCAACATTGCGGGCGATCCGCGCGACCTCGCCGTCGCCAAGCGGCGGGTGACACCGCGCGTCGTTCACACCGCCCAGCGCGGCGATCATGTCGGAGTCGGACATGCCCGCGCGCCGCATCCGTCCGGCCATGCGAGTCAGCTCGGTGTTGCGCGAACCTTCGGGAATTATGTCGGCGTCGCTCGTTTTGGGCGCCGCCTGTGCTACAGGATTGCCGTTTCTGGCGAACTGGAGCCATTTATCCGGCAGCGACGCGATCAGCTGATCCTTCGGATTCTGTGCCCATAGGTAATTTAGGCCGCTGGCATGCCGTGACGGCGCCGCGACGGCGTAGCTGCCTTCCGCCAACAGGTCGACGCCGGGCGCCAGTTTCTTCGCCCGCAACCCACCAGCGGGGAGCTTGAAGTAGTGATGCTGGCCGCCGCCGCCGGTGTTGCAGGTCAGAGTTTTCGGCAGTGGGCCCAACTGCTTCAAGAGCCTTGCGAACTCCCGATCCCCGCCATTGCGCGGGTCAATGTCGATGACGACGACGCCGCTCGCCGAACCGGTCGCGACGCCGATGTTGAAGTTCGTGTCCGCGGGTATCAGCCGCTTGAAGGCCGCGAAGTTGTTCGTGGCGTCCTTGACGCCGTGACGGCTCAACGGCGCCTTGCCTGATTTCGGCACACAACGCTTCGGCCGGGCGAGAGGGACGATTTTGAAGTCCATCCTCATCAATTTTTTCGCATAGACATCCATGTCGGGGGCGCGCCTGTTTTGTACGTTGTTGGGGGTACTTGTCATCACATGCTCCTGCTTGCAATCTGACCTCACGGCTTTATTTACTCGCCGCGTTTTGCGTCGAATCTGCCTGCAACATTGATCGGAAACGATGCATAGGTACAGCGCTTCAGCAGCTGCAGGTCGCGGCGCGCCGCTGCTTTGAGCGCCACGGGGTTCTTTACTCGGCGGGTTTTTGCATCGAGCCGGCACGCAAATTGACGGGAGCGGCGATGCATATGTACGGCTAGGGAAAAATTGCCGCTCTAGCCAGCCATCAAGAAATCCGCGGCTGCTGCGATCTCGAGCATCGGCGACCGCTCGAGGCAAGAGCGCGAGTGAAGGGCTTCACCTGCTGGTGAAGCGTGGAAAGATCCCGACGCGATGGTCCATCACGATGGTGTTGTACTTGGCGTCATTTTGCGCCCCCCCTTTTGGGGCGGTGTCGTTAGTGCTGTTTTTTTCTATTAATTATTGTTGGAAGTGATTCTGGATTTAATTAGTCGTTGTAAACGACACTTTCAGCACCGCCCTCCTGGCCCCTAAAAACAACAACACCCACACGGGCTGGGGGAGCGGCGACAATTCGCGCGGTCGATGCGCAATACGGCTTGCAGTCTCTGATAAGGCTGTTGGTATCGATAGATTGTTGCTGGATGAACATTGACGCCTCTCGAACAAGACGCGCTTGCCATCGTGTTCAAGCTCATCGACGGCGCCGGCCTGGGCTGCAACGACTACGACCCCCCGGCGAAAAAAAATCGCGCGCTCGATGAATTTTGTAAGAGGCTCATTAAATAGAGGGTCTGTACGCATCTCTGAGGCATCTCAAAAAGATGCCCGGTGCCCGAACGGGAGCACAGGCCATTTTTGGTTTTCCGGTCAAAAAATGACCGGTTTTCCAAAAGTGATCTGTGACGGTCGGTATAAGACCTTCACCAAGATTCTGCGCGGCGCCGGTCTATTCTCATGCGGTCGACCAGGAAAATCGGATCCCGCATCCCAAAGTAAACGACAGGCGACGCGTTCTGGTCGGCTGCGGGCGGATCGCGGAGAGTAGCATCGAGCTCAACACATCCTTTGAAAATCGGCAGCTTCGCGCGAAGGGAAATGTGCCATGGCGTCCGAACATCTCGTAATTCAATCCATCGTCGGCAGCATCGCCGTTGACTGGACCAAACCTGGCAAAGCCGCGCGCTCGGGAGAAGCCGAAGGCGACAGGATTTACGATCTGCTCGAGAGCCTATGTGCTCTGAACCCGGATGAGCAGATTTTCGTCGGTGGCTGCGAACACCGGATAGTGCCCTTGGCGACGGTCGGCGGCACGCGATGGGTCGAAACACTCACCGGCGGCTGCAAAGGACAAATCGTCCTGGCACCTGTCGATCATCCGGATGACCGGGTCAACATGCGCTTCAATCTCGCTAAGGATCGCGATGGCCGAAGCGGCCGCCTCACGCTCACATTCAACCCGGCGGCGATGCTGGTCGGCGCCGACATCCACCCCACCATCGTCGATGCTGTGACGGGGGAGATGATCGCTTCCCCCTCGTCGGCGATTGAAGTGATGGAACAAATGCATAATCTTGGCTTCGTTTTCCTCGACAACCTTTATCGTTTACTGTCCAAGAAGAAGGGCCCGTTGTTCGCAAAGGATACGTGGGTGGCAATCAAGCGCGGCGATATTCGCATCGCGCGCGCGCAGTGGGACGCGCATCTGATGACCCGCGACCGGGATCGCTTTCTGCAATTGATGACCATTATTTTTGCACAGCCAATCGCCAGCGGCAAAGGCGCCATTAAACTCGCCACGCACCTCGGCTTGGCATTCAGCGCCAAAACCGATGCAGAAACCCATGAGGTCATTTGTGTGACGCTGAAAAAGCTGCAGGGCAGGACGCCGCTGTATTCGGTGACCTTCTCCAGCAAAGACCTCCGCGTCGGGGAGATGAGCCAAAATGAGGTCGTGCCCGCCGTCGAAACTGCTGCGGTCCCGAAGAACGTGCGGCTTGAGATCATCGCCTACCCCGAGGGGATCAAGGCGATCATCTCGAAGGCTCAAGAGCGCCTCGAAAGCCTGATGAAACGCGATTCGGAATTCTTTGGCTTGATGGCCGAGGACTTCCTGACGCTGGCTCCTGAGTCCACCGCCAAGCAGGTGGAGAGTGCGATCTCCGCTCTTTCGTATAAGCCAAATGAAGAAGGATTTATTCGAACGTCTTTTGCCGACTGGCTGATCCCTCAGATGCTGCATGAGGTGCTGCGCCTAGACGTCATTACCGGCTTCACGCGCGAAAACCTTGATAAGCTTGCCGCGCTTGACGACAATGTCGCTCGCGCGTGGCAAGCCGCCAAATATTCCGCTGATTCGAACTGGGCAGACGAAATAGCGAAAAAGGCCGGCTGTAATGCGCAGACCGTCCGCAACCGCCAAAAAGAGTGGCTGGGCGAATTTAACATCGATATCGCCCTGCCCTATGGGTTCTATCGCGATCTGATATTTTTCGCGCCAGCCAGCTTAACCACGCCAGAAAACCGATCAGCTCTAATGGCGGCGATATCGCATGGAGACGCCGAGAAAGCACTTGCCCTGCTGGCGGGGGCGGCGAAGGATTTTGACCGCCAGCGGCTCAGAGTCGTCGGCTCGGCAATCAAGGCTCCCGTTGGCGAGATCGCGGTCGAAACGGTCGTGGGGGATATCACGACCGCCGCGATCCAGGCGAGGACCGCAGCGCTCTCCGCGCGAGCGAAAAAACCCACACCCCGAGTGGCGGCGAAAAAAGCCGCGAGCCCAAAGCGGGCGAAAAAGTCGACGGGCAAGATCNNGTGCGGGTGGGAACGGTCAAAGAGACTTAAGCTCTACGGACGCGCGAGAAGGCCGGGGAACGACCTACAGCGATGCGATCGCGGTCGGTGACCGCCGCTTGGCGCCGCCGGGAGCGAGACGCGCTGACGGCGATGATCCCCTCAAAAACCATGGAAAACCTGTTCAGAGCGCGGATTCGTTCGGTGCCTTTTGTCGTCTGTCTATCGAGCTTTCGCCAAACCAGAGCTTGACATTAGGAGGATATTCCTATACCCTGAGGAGGCGGCAGCCGCGCCCCGGTTTGGGGCGACCCATCAGGAGCAACCATCATGGACGCGAAGCCCACGAAACCCCTGCAAACCGCCGGTTCTACGGCGAATCTTTGCGACCGCGCGACCTCGACGATCCTCGGCGCCATCAAGCCGAGTCCTTCGCTGACCGGACGGCCCTGGGTTGGCGGCGCCGTTTACGCCCCCCGGGCCGCCCGCTTCGACGATAGCGCCCGCCCGCTTTCACAAGACGAGATGCGCCGCGCCGCGCCGTCGATTTTCGCGGCGCGGCCGCACGCCAGCCGTTCGGAGCGCTTTCGCGCCATCCCGACCATCGAGGTGTTGCGCGGCCTGGAGCAAGAGGGCTTCGTCGCCGTTGCCGTGAAACAGTCGGGATCGCGGGACGCGACCAAGTTAGATTACACTAGGCACCTGATCAGGCTTCGCCGTCTCGACAATGCGCAAAAATACCGAGTCGGCGACACGGTTTGCGAGATCATCTTGCGGAACGCCCATGACGGCACCAGCGCCTACGAGCTGATGGCCGGCTTGTTTCGCATCCGCTGCCTGAACTCGCTGGTGGCGCAAATCGCCACCCTCGACTCGATCAAGGTTCGCCACTCCGGCGACGTGCCGCAAAAGGTCATCGACGGAACCTATCGCGTGCTTGGACAGGTCGACGCGGTATTGGCCGCGCCGCGGGACTGGAGCCGCATCGCGCTCGAT
>PLZT01000628.1 GCA_003152255.1 Methylocystaceae bacterium
CGGGCGGCGCGCTCGCCGGAGGCGCCTCGCTGGCGGGGGCTTGCGGCCGGGGCTGCGGCGTATTGAACAGATTCGGCGGCAGCGGGCTTGGCGGTTGCGGCGGCGGAGCGGCGGGCGGGCTCGGCGGCGCGCGGCGCGGCTCTTCCTCCCTGCGCGGCTCTTGAGTTCTCGCGGCTTCCGGAATTCTTGGCGGGGCCTGTGGCCGCGGCGGCTCTTGCGGGCGTTGCGGCTCCTTGGCCTGCGGCGCCTCTTTCGGCCGCGCGGGCGGCTCGCGTGGCGGCTGCGGCCTTTGAGGCGGGAATTCGTGCTTGATCGGTTGCGGCGCCGGTTCGGCCGGTCTTGGCGCAGCTTGTTCCGGCGCCGCCGGTCCTGGCGCCGCTGGCCAGCCGGGGGCCGCGGGGCGCGCCTCAAGCCGCGTTTCGCGCGTGTCCGCTCGGGCGATGGACGCCTCGCCGCGGTTGATCCCGCTTTCGACAAGCAGGTCGTTCGGGCCGCCGATGAGCAGCAGATGCTCGGTGTTGTCGCGCCGGACGATAACGAGCTGGCGCTCCCGGTCGAGTTCGAACGCGTCGACGACATCCAGGCGGCGCGGGCGGTTGCGCGGTCCGTTGGCCTTGATGCGTCGTCCGAACACCAGTCGGAAGATGTAGAGGATCAGCACCGCGGCGACCAGAAAGGCGGCGATTGCGAACAGATAGGGGAGCAGCTGCGATTGCGTGATGCTTTGTGGCATGAAATTCTAGTCTCTTGTTCGAACTGCGTCGCCGGATAGCAGATAAAATAACAGCTTTCCCCATGTGCGCATCGAAAAAGGTTAAGCAATGGTTAACGCCGCGCGCGCCAGGCTTGTTTCGATGGCCGGCGACGTTGCCTTGGGCGGCGCATGAGGTCATTGTTCCCCGATGATTCTTTGGGAACGCGGCGCTTGCTCGGCCGCGAAGCTGTCGCGAGATGCCAGACATGATCGAAAAGGTGGCGTCGTCAGCATATGACCGCACGGAACGCCCGGGCGTCGCTTGGCTCGTTCTGCTTCTCGCGGCGGCGCTGGTCGGCGTCATGGCGGTGTATTTCCTCGCCCCGGCGTCAGCGCCCCGCGTGACCATGGCGGCGCTGGCCATGTTCGCGGTGGCGGGGGTTTTCTCGCTGTTCGCCTACGCCGTCGGCTTGCTGCAATTCACCAGCCGCGCCGCTCGCAACGACGTGACCAAGCTGATCTCCGACACTTGGGGCGAGGGCCTGCTCGCGACCGAGGGCGAGTTGCAAATACTCTACGCCAACGAAGCCTATATGGAACTGTGCGGCGCGCGGGACGTGAGCGGGATTTTGCCGGTCGAGCGGCTGTTCTCCGGGCCGCCCGAAGTCTCCGAGGCCATTTACCGACTGGCGCAAGCGGCGCGCGGCGGACAGCGCCATGTCGAGGATATGCGCTTGTCGCCGCCCTTGATGGGAGGCGCGGCCGCCGCCTGGTATCGCATAAAGGTCCAGCCGCTGGAGCGTCACGGCCCCAATACGACGCTCTGGGCGGTGGCCGACGTGACCTCGGATCGGCAACGCCAGGAAAATGTTTTCCAGCAACTGCAGCACGCGATCGATTTTCTCGATCACGCGCCGGCGGGCTTTTTCTCGGCGACGCCGGCCGGCGCCATCCCTTATATGAACAAGACGCTGGCCGGCTGGCTCGGCTATGATCTCACGCAAGCCGGGTCGGGCGGTTTGACCCTCCACGACATCGTGGCGAATAACGGCTCGGCGCTGCTCGCCGCTGGCCTCGGCGGGGCGGGCGAGGTGCGCACGCGGCAGATCGACCTCGATTTCAAGTGCAAAAACGGGCGCTCCCTGCCCGTGCGGCTGCTGCATCGGGTCGCCTANNAGCAGCCGGAGGAGGATTTGCGCGCCGCGGAGGTGAAGTTCGCGCGTTTCTTCAATTCGACGCCAATGGCCATAGCGACGCTCGACGAGAACGGCCGCGTGGTGCGCTCCAACGCGGCCTTCGCTCAGCTGTTGCCGCGCGCGCTGGCGGGCGGTCAGGCCGGGAAAACCGCTCCCGCCTGGCCTTTGCTGACCGATATGAGCGAGCGCGATCGCGCCGCGCTCAAGGGCGCGATCGAAGCCGCGCTCGACAGCCGCGGCGATGTGAAGCCGGTCGACGTGGTGTTCGAGGACGCCGCCGGCCAAGGCGAGACGGGACGGATCGCCTCCAGCGATCCCATGACCGCGCGCTCCGTGCGTTTCTTCGTTTCGCCCGACGAGAACGCCGGCAAGAAGGCGGCGATGATCTACGCGCTGGACACGACCGCCGAACGCAAGCTGCAGGAAGAATTCGCGCAATCGCAAAAGATGCAGGCCGTGGGNNTGGCGAGCCATCGCCCGACCGATCCGTCGTTCCAGGACATCATGCAGATCAAGCAGACGGCCAACCGCGCCGCCGGCCTGACGCGGCAGCTGCTGGCTTTTTCGCGCCGCCAGACGCTTCGCCCGGAAGTGCTGCAGATCGGCGACGCCCTTTCGGAACTGCAGATTTTGCTGCGCCGGCTGCTCGGCGAGAAAGTGGAGCTCGATCTGCGGCACGGCCGCGACCTGTGGTACGTCAAGGCCGACATCAACCAATTCGAACAGGTAGTTATCAATCTCGTCGTCAACGCGCGCGACGCCATGGCGGAGCACGGCGGCCGGGTGCAGCTGCGCACCCGCAACGTCGCCGCCGCCGACTGCGCCGCGTTGAACGAAAAGGCGCTGACGCCGGCCGATTACGTGCTGGTCGAGGTCGAAGACACTGGCCCCGGCATTTCGCCGGAGCTGAAGGAGAAGATTTTCGAGCCCTTTTTCACCACCAAGGAAGTCGGCAAGGGCACTGGCCTCGGCCTCTCCATGGTGTTCGGCATCGTCAAGCAGTCCGGAGGTTTCGTCTTCGTCGACAGCGAGGTCGGCAAGGGCGCGACCTTCCGCGTGCTGCTGCCGCGCTATGTCCCGCAAGCGAGCGACGTCGCCGTCAAGGCCGAGGCCGCCAAGCCCACCACCGATTACACCGGCCAAGGCGTCATCCTTCTGGTCGAGGACGAGGACGCCGTGCGCGCCTTCGGCGTCAGGGCGCTCGGATCGCGCGGCTACACGGTTCTGGAGGCCGCCTCGGGCGTGGAGGCGCTCGAAGTGGTGGAGCGGGAGAAGGGCAAGATCGATCTCATCGTCTCCGACGTGGTGATGCCCGAGATGGATGGGCCGACCATGTTCAAGGAGCTGCGCAAGCGCGGCGTGAAGGCGAAGGTGATCTTCGTTTCCGGCTACGCGGAGGAAGCTTTCGCCAAGAACCTTCCCGAAGGCGAGTTCGGCTTTTTGCCAAAACCCTTCACGCTCAAGCAATTGATTGAAACGGTGAAACAGAGTCTGGTGTAGGGGCGCGGGAATGTCGCGGTTCATAATGCAGTCGCTCTATTGACACGCAATTGTGAAGCATGGCCTATTTATGCCCGGGACAGGGCTCCCAATAAAAGAAAACAACCGAGGAAACAGCAAGATGAAGATGAATGTTCTGGTGGCGGCCGCCCTAATGTTCGGTGGAATGATCGCGCCCAGCTTCGCATATGACGGCGCGGCCGGCCTGCGGAGCCCGGTGACCAAGGTGACCTGCGACACCCGCAACGAAGACGAGCAGGCTGTGTGTGCATCAAAGTGCGAGGACACCTACGTCCGCAATAAGCAAAATAACATGGCCGATCACTCCGCGTTGGCCTCGGACCGGCTGGCCTGCGACACGAAATGCGGCTGCCCCGAAAATTCGAAGTTGTAATCCACGGTCGCTCGCCGCGCGTTCGGCGGGGGCGGTTCCAGTCGCTGGGCGCGCTAGTAAGCGGCGTCCAGCGGCCTGGGCGAGCTTTCATGATTGCATCGTTTTTACGGATTAAGTCGCGGCCGGCGCGCGCCCATATGGACGCCGCGCGATCAGCGTGTTAGGGCCGCGCCTTCCTTAGAAAAACCAAAGGCCCCGACATGATCCCGCGCTACTCCCGCAAGGCGATGACCGACATATGGGAGCCGCGGACGCGCTTCAAAATCTGGTTCGAGATCGAGGCGCACGCCTGCGACGCGCTCGCCGAAATCGGCGTCATCCCGAAGGAGAGCGCCAAGGCGATCTGGGACAAGGCGGGCGAGGCGTCCTTCGATGTCGCGCGCATCGACGAGATCGAGCGCGTCACCAAACACGATGTCATCGCCTTTCTAACGCATCTCGCCGAATTCATCGGCGCGGATTCGCGCTTCGTGCATCAGGGCATGACCAGTTCCGACGTGCTCGACACCTGTCTTTCCGTGCAGCTGTCGCGCGCCGCCGATCTCTTGATCGCCGATGTCAACGCTCTGCTCGCGGCGATCAAGAAGCGCGCCTTCGAGCATAAATACACGCCGACCATTGGCCGCTCCCATGGCATTCACGCCGAGCCCACCACTTTCGGCCTAAAGCTCGCGCAGGCTTACGCCGAGTTTGCCCGCGCGCGCGAGCGGCTTGTCGCCGCGCGCAAGGAGGTCGCGGTTTGCGCGATTTCCGGCGCCGTCGGCACCTTCGCCAACATCGACCCGCGCGTCGAGGAACATGTGGCGAAAAAACTGGGCCTCGCGGTGGAGCCGGTGTCGACGCAGGTGATCCCGCGCGATCGGCACGCGGCGTTTTTCGCGACGCTCGCCGTCGTCGCGTCCAGCGTCGAGCGCCTCGCCACGGAAATCCGCCATCTGCAACGCACCGAAGTGCTGGAGGCCGAGGAGTTTTTCTCTGCCGGGCAGAAAGGTTCTTCCGCCATGCCGCATAAGCGCAATCCCGTGCTGACCGAGAACCTCACCGGACTCGCGCGTCTCGTGCGCGGCATGGCGGTCCCGGCGCTGGAGAACGTGGCGCTGTGGCATGAGCGCGATATTTCGCATTCCTCGGTCGAGCGGATGATCGGCCCCGACGCGACGGTGACGCTGGATTTCGCGCTTGCAAGACTGACCGGCGTGATCGAGAATCTGCTGATCTACCCCGAGAATATGAAGAAGAATCTCGATCGGCTCGGCGGCCTCGTGCATTCGCAGCGCGTGCTGCTGGCGCTGACGCAAAAGGGCGTCTCGCGCGAGGACGCCTATGCGCTGGTGCAGCGCAACGCGATGCCGGTGTGGCGCGGCGAGGGCGAATTCCGCGCGCTGCTCGGCGCCGACAAGGAGGTGAGCGCGAAACTCTCGCCCGCGGAACTCGACGAGCTGTTCGACCTCTCCTACCATTTTAAACACGTCGACACGATTTTCGCACGCGTGTTTGGGGGATAGAGGCGGTCGCCTAAGTAGGAACTCATCGAAGAATCGCCCGCCGTCATTGCGAGCGAAGCGAAGCAATCCAGGAGGACTGGGCGGCCGCTGGATTGCCGCGTCGCTTACGGTCCTCGCAATGACAGGCCCTATAAGGACGCCGAGTTCGCGCGAAAAAAATCAAACGTTCGGCGGCGGCTTTTGCGCGCCGATCGCGCCGCGCGGGCGCGTGAGGCCTAGTCGGCGCATGAAAAACAGCACCACCAACGACGCGCCGACGCACAGCGCGGCGGCATAGGCCGTGCCGTCAGTGGTTTCCGTAAACGGCAGATTCTTCGTGTTCATGCCGAAGAAGCCGGTGACGAAAGTCGCCGGCAACAGCAAGGTCGTGACCATCGTCAAAATATACAGGCGATCATTGGTGACGGAACTGTCGATCGCGCTCAACTCGTCTTGCAGCAATCTGGCGCGGTCCTGCACCTCCGAAAGATCATGGGCGAGAATATCGGCGCGGCGAGCGAGCCGCGCGCCGGCTTCCTTGAGGTCGTCCTGCTCGGGGTTGCTGACGCTGGCCTCCAGCCGCAGCAATGGCGAGCGCAGGCCGCCGACCTCGCGGGCGAGGCGCAGCGCCGCGCGCCGCGTCGGGCCGAGCGTCGCGCGCTCGTCGAGGCCCTGACCGCCCATGACGATGCGCTCCTCGATGCGATCGAGCGTCGATGATAGTTCGAAAATCATTCTGCCCAATTCGTCGCACAAATGGCCGACGATGGCCTCGAACAGCTCTAGCGGGGAACTCGCGAGGCACCCAGCGCCGAGCGCGATTAACGTGGACTCCACGGCGCGGAGCGGCCGCTGACGCGCGCTGACGAGAAACTGCTCGCCGAAGGCGAAACGCAGATAATCCGTCCCCGTCGCCGCCGCGCCGTCGGCGCCGCGCTCGCGATCGAAGAAGGCGCCGCGCACGATGCCGCCGGAGTGCTCGACGAATTGTCTGTCGATCGGTCCCGACAGCGTCTTGCGCGCGTCGTCGTTCAGCACACTCAGCCGTTTGAGCATGGCGTCCACGTTCGGATCGTCGAGATGCAGATGCAGCCAGACGAAACCTTCGCCGGGCGCCCCGATATGCGCAACGTCGTCGGCGTCGCCGGGCGCGGCGCGCCCTTCGTCGTCGAAGCGCAGCACGAGGGCGCAGCCGGGAACGGCGTGGAAAGCGGGCTTGAGACGATCGAAACTCATTTTGAGCGATCCGTTTTGGGCGGAGAACTTTTATTCCGACCAGCAGCAGATTCATAACAGGGGCATGACGGGGCGGCGAGCCCTCAGCCCTTCTTACCATTCTCGGGGCAGGGCGGGAGCGCCTCATCGAGCGCGGCCTGGTCCTGCTCGCCCTCGCGCGCGTCGTAATCGGCGTAGAGCGGCAGCCAGCCGATCTCGTCGTCCGCGTGGATGAACACGTCGATGGCGATGGGGCCGGGCGGGATCTCCGTCCGCCGGCAGGCGATGGAGCCGGAGCCGATCATCCTGCCGCGCGTCCTCGCGCCCTCGGCTCTAAGACGCGCGGCCTCCTGCTGCGTCGACCGCGCGGCGCCAAGACTTCGCGGCGCGAGTTCGACGATCATCAGAGACGGCGCACCGCCCAGGGCGGTCAGCGCCTCGCGGTCGCCGGGATGGGCGGCGCGCTGGAGACGCAGCGCGAGGATTTGGGCCCGCGCTTCGTCGCCGCCGTCGCGCCAGTAGCGCACCTCGATGGCGGCCTTTTCCGGGGTCGGCGTCACCCAGTCGGGACCGCGCATCGCGACGCGCAATTGCGCCAGATCCGCCGTGCCGACGTTGAAGTCGCGCAGCTTCCACTGCGTCGAGACCGGCGCGCCGTTGCAGGCGGCGAGCGAGAGGAAAAGCGAGAAGAGAAAAACGCGGCGCATAGCGGCTCTCAAGCTGCGAGGGCGGCGGGGCGGCCGGACCGCCTTCGATCTATATCACGAAGAAGCTTCGGCGTTGGTTGGTGATTGGGCGGGACCATAAGCGCGCCGGGCCACGATATAAATTCAGTCTCTCGATATCGGGCGAGGTGAAGGGCGCGCGCTTCCACACGCTTGAGAAAATTTGTGAGATTCTCGACTGGCGGTCGGGCAATATTCTCGAATACCGCCGGGATGAGACGAAGTAGACCTTCTCCCACAAGCGGGAGAAGGAAGCGCCCCTGTAATTTATGTCGTGGAATCAATCGGCGTCTCTCCTTCTCCCACTTGTGGGAGAAGGTGTCATGCGGAGCATGACGGATGAGGGTCGCCGGGAAGTTTCATGCTCTTACGCTATCAATTTCCTACGCCTTCGGCCCGCCGCGGGTGACGCCGACCTTGGCCGGGCGCAGCACGCGCTCGCCGATCGAATAGCCGGGTTCGATCACCTGCGCGACCGTGCCGGCGGCCTGGCTTTCGTCGGGGATCTCGTACAGCGCCTCGTGCTGATTGGGGTCGAAGCGGGCGCCTTGCGCCTCGATCTTCTTGATGCCGAAACGCGCCAGCCGCGAGAGAAAATCCCGCTCGGTGAGTTCGACCCCCTCGATCAGCGCCGCGACATGCGGCTCCATCGCCGCGCGCGCCTCGGCGGGGAAGCTGTCCAGCGCCCGGCGCAGATTATCGGCGAGCGCGACCGCATCGCGGGCGAAGCTGGCTATTCCGTAAGTTTTCGCGTCGGCGACTTCGCGCTCGGTGCGGCGGCGCAGATTCTCCATCTCGGCGAGCGCGCGCAGCAGCCGGTCCTTGACCGCCGCGTGCTCGGCGCGCAACGCTTCAAGCTCGGCCGCGAGATCGCCTCCTTGCGGCGTCGGCTCCTGTGGCGGCGCGGCTGGGGCTTCCGTCGGGGCGGTCGTCTCTCGCGGCGTGTCGTTATTGGTCTCATCGCTCATCGTGTAGGTCCATTGTCCTTTGCGCCCCCGATATCAGGGCTGGATCGCGATAAATCAAGTCCGCCCGGGGGTCGCGGGGGCGACTTCCCTGGCCCCGCGCTTTTCGTCCGGCCCCGAGAATATCTCCAGCAATTGCCGCTTTATGGTCGCCTGGCGCGACGGCGAGACGATTTTTCCGCCCGTCAAATCCTTGACATAGATCGCGTCCACCGCGCGCTCGCCGAACGTCGTGACATGGGCCGAAACGATATTCAAGTTGAGTTTGGAGATGGCGTTGGTGATCTCGAACAGCAAGCCCTCGCGGTCGAGGCCCGAGATTTCGAGCACCGTGCAATCAAGCGACAGGCTGTTGTCTATGACCACTTCCGGCGCGATCGAGAAAGCGTTGGCCCGCGGCGTTTTGGCGCTCCGCGCCTCGATCGCGTCGGCGACCGCCACCTCGCCGCGCAGCGCCTTCTTGGCGAAGGCGGCGATGCGGTCGCCGCGACGCTGTTCGTCGTCGTCGAATGAGAAAGCGCGCGAACAGACGATGGTGTCGAGCGCCAATCCGTCGGCGGTGGTGAAAATATGCGCGTCGACGATATTGGCGCCGCAGGCCGCGCAGGCGCCGGCGACGGTCGAGAGCAGCCGGCGATGATCCGGGGCGATCACCGTCAGCTCCGTCGCGCCGCGCTTGTTGTCGAGCGCCACGGCGGCGACGAGCGGCGCGCGCGCGTCGGCGAGCTGGCGCAGCAGCCGCGCGTGATAGATCTTATGAGCGAGGTCCATTTTCAGCCAATAGGCGGGATAGTGCCGCTTGGCGTAACTTTCGAACTCCTCGTCGCTCCAATCCTTCAACGCCGCGCGCAACTGCGCCTTCGCCTCGGCGACGCGGATTCTGCGGTCGACGGCGGAGTGGCCGCCGCCCAGCACGACCTCCGTCTCCCAATAGAGCTGGCGCAGCAATTGCGCTTTCCAGGCGTCGAGCACGCCGGGTCCGACCGCGTTGATGTCGCACACGGTCAACACGAACAGCATCTTCAACCGCTCGATGGTCTGCACCACTGAGGCGAATTTCTCGATCGTGCGCGCGTCGGTGAGGTCGCGGCTCTGCGCGACGCTGGACATCAGCAGATGCTGTTCGACCAGCCAGGCGACCGTCTGAGTTTCTCCCGGCGTGAAGCCGAGCCGCGGACAAAGCGCCAGCGCCGTCTTCATGCCGGCGATGGAGTGATCCTCCTTGCGGCCCTTGGCGATATCGTGCAGCAGCAGACCGAGATAAAGCACCTTGCGGTTGACGATGGTCGGCAGAATTTCGGCGACGAGCTTTTGGTGGTCCGGCAGGCGTCCGGCCTCGAGATCGCAAAGGCCGCCGACCGCGCGCAGCAGATGCTCGTCGACCGTGTAGTGATGATACATATTGAACTGCATCATCGCGACGATGCGTCCGAAATCGGGGATGAAGCGCCCGAGCACGCCGGTCTCGTTCATGCGCCGCAGCACGATCTCGGTGATGTTGCGCGACAGCAGCAGTTCGAGAAACAGCCGGTTGGCCTCGGGGCTCGCGCGCAAATCGGCGTCGATGCGGCGCAGATTGCGCGTCACCGCGCGCAAGGCGTCGGGATGCAGCGGCAGGCTGAAGCGATCCGCCGTCCAGAACAGGCGGATGATGTTCACGGGATCGCGCGCGAAGGCCGCGTCATCGCTCACGCTGACGCGGTCGTGGTCGATGGTGAAACCTTCCGGGAGGCCCGCCTTGGAGCGGCGCCGCAGCCGCCCGAAAAAACGGTCGAGCATCGCGGGCGGCTTGGCCTGGCGCTCCTCCAGCGCCGCGCAAACGATGGCGGTCAGATCGCCCACGTCCTTGGCGACGAGAAAGTAATGTTTCATGAAACGTTCGACGCGCGAGAGGCCGCCGCGGTCGTGATAGCCGAGCCGCGCCGCCAGCACCGGCTGGATGTCGAAGGAGAGCCGCTCCTCGGCGCGCCCGGTCGCGAAATGCAAATGACAGCGCGCCCGCCACAAAAATTCCTCGCAGCGCTCGAATAGACTGAACTCCGCCGAGGTGAACAGCCCCGCCGCGACCAACTCCCGCGCCTCGCGGACGTGATAGACATATTTGCCGATCCAGAACAGCGTGTTGAGGTCGCGCAGGCCTCCTTTGCCTTCCTTCACATTGGGTTCGACGAGATAACGCGAGGCGCCGGCCCGCTGCACGCGCGCATTGCGTTCGTCGAGCTTAGCGGTGACGAATTCGCGCGCGTCGGCGCGCACGATTTCGCGGTCGAAGCTCTCGACCAGATCGTCGAACAACTCCCGATCGCCGAGAATGAACCGCGCCTCCAGCAGCGTCGTGCGGATGGTCATGTCGGCCTTGGCCTGGCGCAGACATTCGGCGACGGAGCGGGTGGCGTGGCCGACCTTCTGCCGCAAATCCCACATCATGTAGAGCATCGCCTCGACGACGCTCTCGCCCCAGGGCGTCTGCTTATAGGGCAGCAGAAACAAGAGATCGATATCGGAGCCGGGCGCCAGCGCGCCGCGTCCATAGCCGCCGACCGCGACCAGCGTCAGGCGCTCGCCGAAGGTCGGCTTCTCCGTGACGTGAACATGGCTGACCACATAATGGTAGAGCGCGTGGATGATCTCGTCCTCGAGCTCCGACAGAAAGCACGCGCAGGCGTAACCGCGCCCGCCGGCTTCGAGCCGCGCCCTGGCGACGGCGTGGCCTTGGTCGAGCGCGGCGCGCAGCATTTCCACGACCCCCGCGCGGCAGGACTCCGGCGTGGCGGCGCCGTCGCAGGCCTCGCCGATGCGCTCCAGCATTTCCGCGCGCAAAGCGACGAGATCGGGGCCGGACGCGTCGAGCGCCCGGAAGGCGCGGGACGGCGAGACGTTTAACTCGGCCATGTCGCTCAACTCCCGTCGCGCAAGATTTTAAGCCGCTCCTCCACCTTGTCCATGATCCTCGGCGCCAAATCCGGCCCGCCAATGTTTTTTAGCGCGCGCAGACCCGTTGGCGAGGTGACGTTGATCTCCGTCAGCCAGCCGTCGATCACGTCGAGGCCGACGAAAAGCAGGCCGCGCTGCTTGAGATGCGGCCCGAGGCGCGCGCAAATTTCGCGCTCGCGGTCGGAAAGCTCGGTGGCCGCCGCGGCGCCGCCACGCACCATATTGGAGCGAATATCGTCCTCCGCCGGCACGCGGTTGACCGCGCCGAGCGGCTCCCCGTCGACGAGCAGGATACGCTTGTCGCCGAGCGACACCGCCGGCAGGAAGCGTTGCACCACCCAGGGCTCGCGGAAGATTGTCGAAAACAGATCGAACAGCGAGCCGAAATTCGGATCGCGCCGCGCGACTTTAAACACGCTGGCGCCGCCATGCCCGAACAGCGGCTTCATCACGACTTCGCCATGCTCGGCGCGAAACCGCTCGATCGCCGCGCGGTCGCGCGTGATCAGCGTCGGCGGCATCAAATCCGCGAACTCCATCACGAACAGTTTTTCCGGCGCGTTGCGCACGCTGGCGGGATCGTTGACGACGAGCGTGCGCGCGGCGACGCGCTCAAGAATGTGCGTCGAGGAGATATAGGCGAGGTCGAAGGGCGGGTCTTGCCGCAGCAACACCACGTCGACCATCGAGAGATCGAGCTGACGCGTCTCGCCGAGTTCGTAATAATGGCCGGCCTCGTCGCGGACGGCGATCTCTTGCGCGCGCGCGGTGACGCCGCCGGCCTCCAGCGACATGTGATCGGGCGTATAGAACCACAGCCGATGGCCGCGCCGCGCCGCCTCTAGCATTATAGCGAAGGTCGAGTCGCCGGCGAAGTTGATCTTCTCCAAAGGGTCCATCTGGACGGCGACTTCGAGCATGGGCGTCTCCCTGTTCGGCGCGCCGCAGGCGCCGCTCGCAAACGAAAAGTTGGAGCAGGTTCTCGGCTCAAAGTCTATCGACTTTTTCCGAGCGCCTGCTAGGGCCTGTCATCAATTGAGCC
>PLZT01000215.1 GCA_003152255.1 Methylocystaceae bacterium
GGTTTCTACCGGCGCACCATAAATCAAGAGTTTCGCAACGCGGGATTCGCCCGAAAAATCGCGCCTTTTTGAGAGACGCGCGCGCTGAGGCTCGCCGCAATCATGGGTTGCCGCCGTTCGGGTCACTGCTCGCCAAACTGACGGCAGGACAGGCTACCACGGGCGCTTCAACAACTCAGTCGGAGTTGTATAATCAATTGTCACCTTAGCTAGAGACTGAGCAAGCAACGAGAGTCTGTGCGCCGCGCGGAGAGCGTTATCTCGAACTTGGTGAGGTCCATATAGAGACAGATGTTTCATCCTAGCCAAATGCCAGAACAGCGTCGACCCCCACCCGATTCTGTTAAATAGTTTTTTAGCTTCCATAGACTCTGTTTCTTTCATCTTCTGCGTGGAAGTCAGCATATTGTCATGTAAATCAATGGCTAATGCCACAATATCCTGTTCTTGATTTACGCCCTCCAAAGAAAATGCATCATAAAACGCTTTGAACTTGAAGCGGTCCTTGATAAGCCCCGCGACCTCCCCAATACCCTCACCCATATGTCGGAAGAGAAAATCTGTGGTGCGTTCGTCCGACAATTCCCTCCTAAATTGCTGGAGACACTCGTGAGCGAGGGCAATGGCTTCTTCCGCTGATGCAAGCTCCACATGTTCTGTCATTCGCTTCCCCCGTTGAGCGAGCTGTCCTTGCACGACTCCCAAGAGCCCTATCCTCATTGGCGTCCTATAGCGATAGACTTGGGGACCTGCAAAAACCCTTTGCGGCGCTAGAAAAGGCGGCGCGGCGCAACAACAACACCACGCCGCCAGTCTTCTATGCTTTTTACACGCCGCGCCGGTTGCGCCTTGCGATCAAAGCCGAACTCACGAAAGGCACCGGCTTGGGGTTTTTAAACTCGATGCGATTCCCGCAGTCGGGGCAGATGAATACGTTCCCCGCACCTATTGCTATCATCTGGCGCGGCGGATTGTGTTGTAAGCATTGTGGCCTGTTTGAGTTTTTTCGATTGTTCATCGCTTGACACGCTCGAAGTTCGCGCTCGCCATGCCACTCATGGCGCATTGGAGATGAACACATCGCGCGAAATTCTCCGACGCACCGAAGTGCGTGCAAAAATCAACACTTTTGAATGGAATTCAGGTCTTTGATTTTCCTTTGCGTTTTCCGTGCAAAAATTAGGTGCAAAATTGGTTCTTGATCAAATCAGCACCCGCTCCACCTCATCGAGCGTCACTTCCTCGGCGCGGCGGTCGTAAAGCTGCGTCGTACGGGTCGAAGCATGGTTCGCCATCTGCGCGGCCTTTTCAAGCGTGCCGCCGTTCTTCAGGTAGGCGGTGACGCCCGTGGCGCGAAAGGTATGGTTGCCGACGCGCGTGGTGATGCCGCCGGATTTCGCGCGCCGCTGAATCATCGCATAGGCGTTGGCTTGGGGCAGGGGGTTGCCGGTGAGCTGGCCGGTCGCGCAGCTATAGGTCTGGAACAGCAACGCCTTCGGCTCGCTCGCCAGCCCCGCGCCGTCGATGTATTCGTGAAGGTAGGCCTCCAGATTGTGATGGCACGGCATGGCGTGCTGCTTGCCGCCCTTCTCGTGCAAACGCACCCAAAGCCGCCGGTTCTGCGGATACACGTCTTCAACGCGCATGCCGATCGCCGCGCCTATGCGCGCGAAGGAATAGACCATCAGGCCGATCAGCGCGCGGTCGCGCAAGCCGATAACGGTAGTCGCATCAATCGCGTCGATGAGCTGGCGCGCTTCCTGCGGATCAAGCACGGGTGTCTTGCCGCGCCGCACGATGTGGCGCGGCCCGCGCACGGCGGCGGCGGGATTAACCGGCATGATCTGGCCGATGACAAGCCAGTCGAACAAATGCCGCAACGCCGCCAAGCGCAGCTTCGCGGTCCGCGCGAAGCGCGCCTTCTGCAATTGCTCGATATAGGCGGCGACATGCACGCTCTCGACGGCGGTGATGTGTGTGACGCCGCGCGCCTCCAGCCAGTCGAAGAATTCGACGGCGGCGCGGGCATAGGCGCGGCGGGTGTGCGGATTGCGGATATTGGCGGTGAAGAATTCAAAAAAGCGATAGGAGGCGCGCTCGCCGACGGCGGCGATAACGGCGGGCACGCGAATGATGGGAATGGTCACCAGAGGATTCATGCGCCATTCCATTCGAGGACTGGCCGACAAAGATTCTCGATTAGCAAAACTCCTTCTTCAATTTTTTTGCCAACTTTGTCAGCTTGCTTTCGAGCCTCTGAATGGCTAGCCCAAATATCTTGCCTTAGCTCTTTAAGGACCGTCGGGTCATTGTCTCGCTCGCCGGCTGTCTCGATTAGTGTCTCCGAAGCTGTTTGAACGCTAACGATCGACTGATCAAAAAACTGAAATGCTTGAACAGCATTCGAGCCAAAATAAGCGCGCGCGGTGTGGCGCTTCGCCCTGAAACCGTTTATGAATTCGCTGTGCTGTTGTAGTCTCTCGATTGGAGCAAAATAACTGTCCTTCAAACGCTTTAAGCTCTCAGGCTCCCCCACATCTTCCGGTCGACTCTTGCCTTCGCCTTCCATTGACCAGCCGGTACGAACGGAACCCATCAAGTCGCTGAATCGGTAAGCGTCGGCCAACAGCGTCTCTGCAAGTTCAAACCGGCGCTTATGAATGAGCTGTGAGCGATCGAGATCGAACTTCCGTTGCGCGAGTTCTTTGTCGAATTCGAATTTTCTCGTCGCTAACCGCTCATCGGCGTCGATACGCTTTCCAAGGCCGAGCCAAGTGATCAGCGCACCAACGATTACGCCTCCGAGACCGGTTAGACCCGCCACCATCTGAGGCGTCCACAATTGGTCTGTCATCGAGGCTCCCAATTACTATGTGATAAAGGATATTATCACATACTAAATGACCATTGCAAGGGGCAGGGCGGTTCATGTAGAATACATGTGAACCGGATCGCATCATGCACCACGAGACAACGCCGCCCATGCCAGCGCCCTTCACAGTTCGTCTCGACGCGTCGACGCTGGCCGCGCTCGACCACCTCGCCGAAAAAACCGACCGCTCCCGCAACTGGCTCGTCAGCCGCGCCGTCGAGGATTTTGTCGCGCTCAACGCGTGGCAACTCGGCAAGATCGAAGCCGGACTCGCCGCCGCCGATCGCGGCGACTTCGCCAGCGATAAAGAGCTGGCGCGCGTGCGGAAGAAATTCGCGCCCAAATCATGAGAGTGCGTTGGACAACTCCGGCGCTGCGCGATCTCGAAATCATTGGCGATGATATTGAGCGCGACAATTCCGCCGCCGTCGCCGCGCGCATTGTCACCACGATCTTTGAACGAGCCGACAATCTCGCGGCTTTCCCGCATCTCGGGCGTCCGGGACGCATTCCCGACACGCGCGAACTCGTCGTGGTCGATACACCCTTCATCGTGCCTTACCGCGTGCGTGACGCGGAAGTCGAAATTCTCGCCGTCTTCCACGGCGCGCGCCAATGGCCGGAGAAATTTGACTGACGGCTGCGCCAATTCCACGGCGCATTTTGCACCTAACTTACGCAACGAAAACAGATAATAATTTCAAAGACCTAGCTTTCGCTCGAAAGTATTGATTTTTGCTAGAGACGAAAGCTAGACAAGGTATGTTTTAAACACTGTTATAAACGATCACATCTTCTCCAAAAAAATCATTGATCGCCTTGGCGACTGCCGAAGCTGGTCTTTCAATGTTCTTTTTTTGATAAAACATGCTCCAAACGGTCATCGCGGCGGCAAACTTAATCCTCGTAGGCTTGAAATAATAGCATCCCGTGAAGTGCCTTCTAAGCAATGGCTTTAGCGCTACGTAACCGTCTCGTGAATAGCAGCAAGAAAGGATGAGAATGCGTTGCTTTCTAGGGTTGAGAGCTGGTGCAATGGCTTTAAGCTTCTTCGCGACATCGCGCCACTTCATGTTGCCGCCTATGAGGCTAATTCCATGTTTTGATCCGTGAGCTGCAAGATGAACGAACCCAAGTTCATTGTACGGCCGAGGGAGATTGAGGAAATTTGCTTCAGATGTAGCACGAAGAGTTTTTGTCCTGCTACCGAGGCCACGATTGTGAAGAATGGCACTGATCACTTGGCACTCGGTAACCAGACCTCCATCGATTTCGTGATCGCTCGGCAAATCTATAAGAGCAAAACTGAACGGCGGCCGTCCCTGTGCCATTGCATCATTGCGGCTTTTGCCGTCCCATATGTTGTGATGTGCGTCTCTCGCGGCGGCGCGACATATCAAGGCCCATAAGATCATTACGTCAAATCGCGGCCCTCGAAAACCCTCGTTTTTGAGAGGTGAATCCTAATGAGCAAACTTGTTGATTTTTGCACATTAACGTGCCGTATCACGCTTCCGCCGGTTGCATTCAACACAAAGAACCTGACAGTTTTGAAAGCCGTTGGAGCCGCCTTTTGCAACTGGAATTATATGATCAAATTCTATCTCCTCGTTCATCCCCACTTTGTGTGGTTTTCTGTCTACTCCTGAGCAAATCCTGCCGGACTCCTCGAAATCCTCTAAAACTGCTTGTCGAACTGAACCTTGAAAATACCGGGGATGGCCGTTTTCCGCAGTAACCTCGGAATCGTTCGGACAAATAGGTAGAGCCTTTAGAAAGGTCAAAATAATCAAAAGCTCTTCGTTCTGACATCTCCACTGAACAACACCAGGAGTTGTTGACTCCAAGGCTTCAAGAAAAATGCCCTTTGATCCTTTGATTTTTTTGCAGAACGCCTCTTTTTCTGGGGTTTGGTGGGATGGCAAGATCAATCTGAGATGACCGACCGCAGGCTTCAGCACGCACAAGACGGCCCCTTTATAGTGGACATTGACGCTTCCACCGGCTTGTATGGTGATCGTAACCCACGGGTTGTCTGCTTGAAGTTCGTCTAGGTTTTTTAGGAAGTCAATTACGTGTTGCACAAAGAGATTGTTGTAAGACCCAGCACCTTTCCGTGGCAGAGAGTGGCTGATGAAATCGCACCATTTGTAAGCAGGCCCGCGTGTTCTTCGCATGCTGGCCTCTCTCTCGGTTAGCTAAAAATCGAGTTTCTAGTCCGCTGTTACTCAGACCCGTTTGATCGTCTCAACGGGCTTTAAAAGGAACCCAACGCAAGGCGCACCGCGCACAGTGGCGCGTCGTTCTTTTTGAGGGTCAAAAAGCGCGTTTTCGCCATATATCGCAGGCGACTCCGCGCTATTCATTAATCTTGAGATTTGCACGGCGGGGCGCAATGTCCGCTTTTTGAGGAACTGCGGGCGAGGCGAGCGACGGGGCGGCTCGTCGCCCTTTGACCCCAAACGGCCATTCGGTCACAGGCCAGTCGGATCGAGTTAATGAAGGGCTAGTTAATGCAGGGACAGAGGTTGCCTCAAGCGCGCCTCCCCCCTGGAACTTGTCCGTGCCCTTGAAATACCGCTTCCGCCGCGGCCAAAGCGTGCCGCGCGAGCATGGCGATCGCCATGGCGCCCACGCTCGAGTGCAACGCGATGTGGCTTGCACGGCAGTCGCTAAGGTCGAATGTGATCCTGCCGCCGGTGATGACTGCGACGCCGCGTCCGATCGTGTCTTTGGTGATCAGGTCCGGTTCTCTGAGAGCTATCACGACGATCTCTGCCTGATCGAGGAGCGGCAGGAGCACCTCTCTTGGCGTTCCCGCATGGCAACAGGAGACACTCGCGTCTCCCGCATTGAGGAGCGCAAGTATCGACGGCATGCCGGCGGTTGGTCCGCGGCCAATAACCACGCAATGGCGTCCTTTGACGGGAAACCGAGAGCGCTTCAAGAGTTCCATCATCCCTTCCGCGGTGCAGGGAATATACCCCGGCTGTTTTAACGCGAGGAGGCCAATCATCGCGGAATTCATGCCATCGATATCTTTGTGCCGATCGACGGCATCAAAGACCCTTCGCTCTTCTTCTGGCGTGAATCCGGACATGGGATGCAACACCAGGATGCCGCTTATGCTCGGGTCTGAATTCAGTAAGGCGATCCTTTCCAGCACCGCCTCGACCGGCGTTCTTTCCGGGATACGGACGACATCGACCGTAATTCCGACCTCCGCATCTCTGAACGTTTTCTGGATCGAACGAAGATAACTCTGGCTGCTCAGGCCATCACCGCTGAGCAGTACGCCGATCTTCGTGGCGCAAACCCGAGAGCTCAGGATGCTTTGACGCGACTTGACCTCAGCAAGGATTTCTCGCTGGATGCCCTTTGCATTTAGGGGAATAGGCACTCGCATCTCCTTTGACCGATTGAGTTTCCCGTAACTTCATTGCCTAGACCGTATGTTCGCCGTAT
>PLZT01000131.1 GCA_003152255.1 Methylocystaceae bacterium
CCAAGCCAGCCTGAGTAATTACTGAAAGAACGTCCAGATGGAAGGCATATTGGAAAAACATCGATGTAATTGAAAAGGCGTTCTGGTCGATGATTGCTATTCACGAAATCGCGCGCGAAAAAGTCAAAATTTCGCGCGTTCATACCGGCCCCGGAACCGAAAAGGCATATTGGAAGCACGATCTCGTGTATTGGACGGCGCATCTTTGGTCCAATCTCTTCGGCGCGTTCCCTTCGTCGGCGCCCGACAGTCGATTCGCTGAATTTCTCGAATCGGTTTGGGCGAGCATCGATCAAGAAAACGAGCATCCACAAAATTGGGAACGCACCATTCGCCATGTTGTGAGTGGCATGAAGGCTTCAAAATCAAAGACATGACGCATTATACGCGATAAATTCGGTCAAGCCGACATTACGCAAACGACGCGGGCGAACGATTGTGGCCATGCAAACCCGGAGATGGACTGCATGACACGACAAATTCCCACTATCCCGACGCAAGAAAAAATCACGCTGCGCATCAATGAAACGGTCGCCGTTTCCGGCCTCTCGCGCTCGACAATCTATGAACTGCTGAAAGCCGGCAAGCTTCGCGCCGTCAAGATCGGCGGACGGCGCCTGATCTTGCGCGAAAGCCTTCAGGCGCTGTTGCACGGCGGAATCCAATAATCCCTTGGCGCTCGCCGTCGCAAGGGATTCGCAATGGCCAAAGCAACCAAATACGCGGACAAGCCGCACGCACGCATCTATCAGAGTTGGCTCACCCTGCCGGCATGGCGAGCCATGCGAAACGAAGCGCAATTGTTGCTCGTCCACATGCTCGCCGAATTCCGCCCGGCGAACAATAGCCTGCTCGAATGGACGCTAACTCGCGTCCAGCAAACTTTGAATTGCAGCCGCACGATAGCGAGCGAATGCCTGACGGACCTCGAAAAAAACGGATGGATCAAGGTTGCCCGCGTTGGGCAATTTTCGGGAAGCCGCAAACCATCGCTCTATCGGCTCACTTGGTTCGCCAGCGAAGCCGAAGACCTCCCGCCGACAAAGGAGTTTCTGCAATCGAGAAATCCCCCTCGCATACGTCGCAATAAGAACCTGACAGGTTCTAACAAGACGCTTCCCAAGTCCCTATTGGAACCTGAACAGGTTCTTGTTGAAACCAAAGCGCGTAAAATTTCCGCTTGTGAACAAGGAAGGAAATCCGCGCTAACATACGACAAAGACGCGATTTCCCCGCCCACCGCGACCTTTGGACCAATCCCCCTCGGAGACCTCGCGACACAGCTACTATTAGAAGCTGAAGCTGCCCGCCGTCCCGCGAACGATGGTGGAGGGGCGGCGCGCGAAGCCTTGCGAAGCGCAGCGCCGCCGCCCCTCGCCCGGAAAGCCGTCCGCAATCGCCCTTCCCCTAATCGGGGGGAACAATGACCGCGCCTCGCCCTCGCCGGCGCCGCCGCGCCGCAACCGGGCAGGCGGGAGCGGCGAACTGTTTTTCGACTGTTATTACAGGCACGGCCGGCGCGAGCGATGGCAATTTGCCAAGGGATTTCGATACATGAAAAAAGGGCGCGCATGACCTGGCCTAATCCTTCAATGACGCGATGGCTCATGAACAGCCGGCGCTCGACGACGGGCGATTTGCGGCGGTTTGCCGTTCACGAAATCGCGGCTTATGGCCTCAAGTTGCGCGGCGCGAGTTTTGGCTGGCAATGGAGCCAAGACGGCGAAGTGCAAGCCTCGATCGGCGCCAGCGTGCAAGGCGGCGAAGACGACGCCACCTTGGTTCTAAATTACACGCTGAACGGCTCGCCCATGACGCAACGCATTCGGCTGGCGGCGTCGCCTTGCCGTTTTGGCGGCGTGCGCTGGCTCGCCATTTGCCCAAACAACGGGCGGCGCGTCGCGCATCTCTATATCGGGCCTTCGGGCGCTCTTTCGCGCCACGCCTATCGCCTCGCATTCAATTCGCAGCGCGAATGTCCGTTGGATCGATCCTTGCGGCGGCGAGACAAGGCGCTCGCGAAGCTGAAGGCCGACGATCCGATGCTTTTTCGCCGGCCAAAGGGAATGCATTCTCGAACTTACGAGAGGCTCATGCAGGAGGTTTTTCAGGAGGAAGAATTTTTCGACGTGGCGGTCCTGGAGCGGTTTGGATCACTGATTTAGCCGGTGGGAAGGAAGCCAAGGCACCGGCTTTGATAGCCTATGATAGCGTTCGTTTTGAATTTCGCGACCAATACGCGGACGCGCGCGCGAGTCGTTGTCGCTGTTTTCAATAAGGATTCTTGGAAAGTTGCCACCGCACGCGAAGGTGTAGATTTGAAAAACAATCAAAATAAATCACGGATGCAATGCCGGGCGTTCACTTCGGCGGCCAACGGCAGTGGGCATTTGGCGGCTTGAATTTTCGGCATGGAATGCAGAAAATAGCCGTCGCTTTTTTGAATCTTTTTTGGATACGATGAGGTAGGGTTACTCCATGCCAAACGGAGTTGTCCATATTTCCACAGAGCCGCCCAAAGTTCCGGCGGACGCTGATTTTGCGATCTATATCGAGTTCAAAAAGGGCGAGGGGAACCCCGGACGCGTTTTTCAGGCCGCAGATGCAATGATACGCGCGTTGCAGCGGCTAGATCATACCTTATGTGCTGCTGTTGATCCTCATATCGAGCCTGTTCTTGTTCTTGAGGAGATTCAATCTGGCTCTCTTAAACTTTGGCTAAGAGATATTCCGAAGGCGTCAGATGATGACGCAATAAAAACTCTAGACTGGAAAAAGCGGTTGGAAGCTATCTGGTAAAGGCAAAGTATGTTTATATCGAATGGGCTAACAGGTCTGATCCGGACGCCACATTACTTAGCCTTACGAAACGCCTATCAGCGATTGCGGCTGAAACAGACGTAAAACACCTTCCTGACTATGCCCCTCCGTCAATAAAAGAACTGTCAGAGACTATGAAAGATATTGAGACAGCAAAAAAGTTCTTGATTACCGGCGATGCTATATCGTATTTGGCCGCCCCATCTGATCTGGGTATCCCAAGCATCCCAA
>PLZT01000129.1 GCA_003152255.1 Methylocystaceae bacterium
TCAATCGCTTATGTGCGTGACCTATCGCCGATCGGCATCGTGACCCCATGCCAATTTACACCTCAAGCGATGCGTCGAGCCCGCAAATCCACAATGATTGAGCCCTACTCGTGCGTCGCATGCTCTCGGAAGGACGGCCGGGTCTCTCTGAGGCCCGTCCCCTTCGACCGCTCGACGATCAAGCTCATGGCGCGACGCAGATGACCCTCGGCCTGATCCAGCGCCGCCTGCGCCTCGCCGAGCCCGAAACCCTGCAGCAGCAGAAAGGCGAGCTTCACGCTTCCGCCAGTCTGCTGCAAGGCCTCGTGGATCTCCTCGTCGCCGCGGCCCGTCAGTCGCGACAGGATTTTTCCGCTCCTTCGGACCAGTTTCTTGTTCGACGCCTGCACGTCCACCATGAGACCGTCGTAAACGCGTCCGAGCAGGATCATGACTAGGGACGACAGCAGAATGAGCGTGATACGCTGGGCGGTTCCCGCCTTCATGCGCGTTGAGCCGGCGATCGGCTCCGGGCCGGTTTCGAGAAAGATCGAATGATCGGCCTCTTGGAGGAGCGGCGTCCCTCGATTATTGGCGACGCCGATCGTCAAGGAGCCCCTTTTTTTCGCTTCGCGCAAAAAGGCGAGCGTGAACGGCGTCGTACCGCTCGCCGCCACCGCGATGGTCACATCCGAACCCCCGATCTCATTAGCCCGAACGAGCTCGATTGCTTGCTGGTCCTGGTCTTCGGCGCCTTCGACAGCGCGCAGTAGAGCGTTTTCTCCGCCCGCAATGAGGAGCAGAAGTCGATCATGCGGCCAGCCGAAGGTCGGCATGAGCTCCGCGCCGTCCTGAGCAGCCAGACGACCGGACGTGCCGGCGCCCACATAGACGAGCCGCCCGGGCCCACGCAATCGGCGCTCTATCGCAAGTCCCGCTCGCTCGATCGCAGGCCGCGCGGCTCGGACGGCCGCGACGGCGGAAAATTGCCCTTCGATCATCGCCTCCAAAATCTCGGCCGGTTCCCAGACGTCGATCTTGGCGTAGCGCGGGCTTTGGCGTTCAGTCTCCGTATAACCCATCGGAGCAATTCCAGCTGACTTCTCGCATATGGCCAATGCCGGGAAAACTTCAAGCGAAGCTTCACGTGAGCCAGCCTCAGGCCGGCGGCTCTCCGTGCAGACGCCGCGCGAGAACTTGCTTTCTCGCTTGTCCGGCTCAATTTTGTGTTCTGATGGGTTTGACCGAAAGCCGAAAATAAATGACCGTCCTTGACGCGCAGATCACCTCCGACATGCGAGCGGCTCCGGAAGCCGTGAGGCGACAGGATAAGGTTCTCGCTGCGGTTCTCCCCGCTCTCGCGGAGCGGTTGCGGCGCAAGCCGCCGCAGGTCGTTGTAACCTGCGCGCGCGGCAGCTCCGCCCACGCCGCGACCTTCGGCAAGCATCTGATCGAGCGGTACCTCGGCATTGTGGTCGCCGCCGCCGCGCCAAACATCGCGACGATCTACCATCGGCGTTTGCGCCTGGCCGACCAGCTCTTTCTCGCGATTTCACAGTCGGGCGAAAGCAGCGATATCATCGAACAGGCAGTCGCGGCGCGCGCCAGCGGCGCCGTGACCGCCTGCGTCACAAACAACCCGGACAGCGCGTTGGCGCAGGTCTGCGAGTTCGTGTTGCCCATGGCGGCCGGCCCCGAGCTCAGCATCCCCGCGACCAAGACTTTCGTCGCATCTTTGGCGGCTCTCGCGCGATTGACCGCCTTGTGGGCGGAGGACGAGGCGCTCGCGAGCGCGCTACGGCCCTTGCCCGATCGCCTCGCCGCCGCGGGCGACCTCGACTGGAGCCGCCTTTTGGACAGTTTCGCGGGCGCGGAAAGCCTCGTCACGATCGGACGCGGTCCGACGCTCGCCATCGCGTGCGAGGCAGCGCTGAAACTGAAGGAAGCCTCGGATCTCCATGCGGAACCTTTTTCTGCAGCCGAATTCCTCCACGGCCCAATCGCTTTGGTCTCGCCTCGTTATCCCGTGCTCATGTTTGCGCCGACCGACGCCGCCGCGGTGGGCATGACGCAGCTCGCGGCCGATCTTACGGCGAAGGGAGCGGCGGCCTTCATCACCTCCTCGGAGGAGTCGACGCCGGACCGGCTTCCCGCACTGCCCCCCGATCATCCCGAAACCGATGCGATCTGTCTGATCCAGAGCTTCTACGCCATGGTCGTTCGCTTGGCCGCGGTGCGCGGAAGGAACGCCGACCGGCCACGCCACCTGCGCAAGATTACGCGCACGCGATGAGCCGCCTCTCTCGACACGCGGTGGCCGCCGACGTCGTCTTCAACGGCGAAAGAAGGCATGACAACGTTGCCGTCGTGGTCGAGGGCACGCGAATTGCGGCGTTGACGCCACGAGCCGATCTCCCCTCCTCGATCACGGTTTACAACGCTCCTCGCGGCGCATGGCTCGCGCCGGGCTTCATCGACATACAGGTCAATGGCGGGGGAGACGTCCTTTTCAACGCCGATCCGACGCCGGCCGCTCTCGCGAAAATTTCCGTGGCGCACCGCAAGTTCGGCGTGACGGCGCTTTTGCCGACGCTCATCACCGACTGCGATGAGGCTATGGCCGCGGCGCTTGACGCCGTAAGCGTAATCATGGCGCGTGAGCCCAGCGTTCTCGGGATTCATCTCGAGGGCCCCTTCTTGTCTCCAGAAAAACCAGGCGTTCATCGACGCGAATTCATCCGTCGCCCGCAAGCCCATCATCGCCAAATGCTCGGCTCTTTTCACGACGGCGTCTTGCTCGTGACCCTCGCCCCCGAGGAGACGCCTAATGGCTTCATCGCCGAACTTGTCGCTTCGGGAGCGAAGGTCTCGCTCGGTCATTCGATGGCGACTTATGAGGAAACGCGGGCCTCGATGGCCGAAGGGCTGACGGGCTTCACGCATTTGTTCAACGCGATGCGCCCGCTTTCCGCCCGCGAGCCCGGCCCTGTCGCGGCGGCGCTCGAATCGCCGCACGCCTATTACGGGCTCATCGTCGACGGTGAGCATGTCGCCCCCGCCGTGCTGGGATTGGCGATGCGCGGCGTCGGGCGCCCCATGCTCGTGAGCGACGCCATGCCGCCCGTTGGCGGCACGAGGGAGGAGTTCGATCTCCTGGGCAGGCGGATCACAGTCCGCGACGGCAGTTGCCGCACGCAGGAGGGCGCGCTAGCGGGATCGTCGATCGAGATGGCGGGCGCGGTTCGCAACTGTGTCCGGCTTTTGGAACTTCCCTTGGAGCGGGCCCTGCGCTACGCCTCATTCCACCCCGCCGATTTTCTGGGTCTCGGACAATCGCTCGGCCGCCTCGCGCCGGGATATCGAGCAGACATGGTGGCGTTCGACCCGAAGGACATTTCGGTCTCTGCCGCCTGGGTAGCCGGGGAAAGATCGGACTATAGCCCCGGCGCTTAGGGCGCGCGAGGCCGTCGTTGCTACGCAACGAATGATTGTCGTGTTTAGCGGCGTTACTAATCTTCGCTGAGGTCGCCATTCCGTAATCGCACGGCGCAACCGACAGAGCGGATAAGTCTGCGAGGGGGAACGAAGTTTAATGGCAAATCGGTTGTCCAACTGAGGCACGGCAAAGTCCGACGGAAGTGTGCCGTATGGCAGGCTTCAATCCCGACCAACGCCGGCTCCAGTTCGGCGAAGAACGACGGTGGCCGGACGTGGGCAACCATAGCGACCCGGCTGACCACGGCGAAAATGAACGGCGTCGATGCCTTCGCCTGGCTCAAGCAGACGCTTGAACGCATCGCCAACAGCTGGCCGAACCGCGACATCGAGGCGCTCATGCCGTGGAACTACATTGCCTGAACGGCCTCGGCTCTGCGCTTACGGTGCATCGTCATCATGGACAGTCTCGGCTCGCACTCTCTAGCAATAGATAACAAACCGTCCGGCTAAGATATTGCCGAACCGATCGCGGCTGCTTTCGCCTTATTTTATCTCGGGCAAGCCGAGATCGGCGGCTTCGCGCCCGAAC
>PLZT01000186.1 GCA_003152255.1 Methylocystaceae bacterium
TGCGCCGCGCTACTCGAACCCCACGGCTGCGGAACGCGTCAGTGACATTTCTAAAGAGGGCAAGCTGCGACTTGCCTATCGGGTTCTGACAACGTCCGCCTTCGCGGCGGGAGCGCGCGATCCCGCGCGCAACCAGGCTCGCCGCCACGAAGTGGTGCGAAGGCTGGGTTTTTTCGCTCCGGGCGGGATATTGCCGCGAAAAACTCTGGCCAAACGAGGCGTATATCTGCTAGACCTGTAACGGCGCGGGACTATATGGCATTCAACTGGCACATCCCCTTTCATACCAGCCGGCGGCTTCATCCAGCCGGCGTTGGTATGCTTGGGCGCATTGCGTATGGCATAGCGGTCTTGCCGTTTATGGCGGAGACGAGCAGGTAACATGAGCAAAGGTAAGGATTTCCGGGGGCCCAGGAAGCGCGGGTTCGATGACGACGGTCCCTACAATTACGATTCCCAGCGACCCAGCCGGCCGCCGCGAACACCCTTCGGAGGGGGCGGATTTCCCGAGGCGCCTCCCATGTCCTCGAACGAGCCATCGATCGACGCCGTGGTGAAATGGTTCAAGAACGACAAGGGCTTCGGCTTTGTCGAACTCGGCAATGGCACCGGCGACGCTTTTCTGCATATCGGCGCCGTGCAGGCGGCGGGATATGAGACACTCCCGCCGGGCGCGAAACTGAAGGTCCAGGTGACCAATTCGGTCAAGGGTCAGCAGGTCGCGCGCGTCCTCGAGGTCGATCTGGCGGGCGCCGCCGAACGCGCGCCCCCGCCCCCGCCCCGTAGCGGCGGCTTTGGCGGCGGTGGCTTCGACAGTCCGCGTCCGCGCCGAGCGGCTCCCGATCCGTCCACCGCGGTGACCGTGAACGGCAAGGTCAAATGGTTCGACGAGACCAAAGGCTTTGGCTTCGTGCAATCCGACGATGGCGGCAAGGACGTATTCGTCCATATTTCCATTCTGTCGCCCTCCGGCGTCAGCCGTCTCGCCGAAGGCCAACCGGTGACGATGCAGGTCGTCGACACGCAAAAGGGGCGCGAGGCGCTGTCGATCACGCTCGACTAATCCTCTACGCCGCAATTCAGCGCCGCGACGCTCCGCGAAGAGCCTCGCGGCGTTTTTTATTGGCGCGTCCGCTTTCCGCGGCAAACCTGGGGGCGACTTCCCGATGAACATCGCGCGCTTGATCGAGATCATGGCGGCCCTGCGCACGCCCGGAACCGGCTGCCCCTGGGATCTGGAGCAGGATTTCCGTTCGATCGCGCCCTACACGATCGAGGAAGCCTATGAGGTCGCCGACGCGATCGAGCGGGGCGATTTGGATGACCTCAAGGACGAATTGGGCGATCTGCTGCTCCAGGTGGTGTTTCACGCGCAAATGGCCGACGAGGCGGAAGCCTTCGCCTTCGACGACGTGGCCGGCGCGATCTGCGACAAGCTGATCCGCCGCCATCCTCATGTTTTCGGCGAGGCGAACGAACTCAGCCCCGACGGCGTCGCATCGCAGTGGAGCGAGATAAAAGCCCGCGAGAAAGCCGCGCGCGCGGCGCGGCGGGCGGCGGTTGGCGAGGCGCCCCCGCGCGAAAGCGTGCTGGACGGCGTGCCAAAGCCTTTGCCCGCGCTGACGCGCGCGATAAAGCTGCAGGAAAAAGCGGCCAAGGTCGGCTTCGACTGGGCGGACGCGCGCCTTGTGCTCGAAAAGCTCCGCGAGGAGACGCTGGAGGTCGAGGCGGAACTGTCAAACGAACCGGGCGCGGCGCCGACGAAGGCGCTCGGCGAGGAAATCGGCGATCTGCTATTCGTCGTCGCCAATCTCGCGCGCCACGCCAAAGTAGACCCCGAACAGGCCCTGCGCGCCGCCAACACCAAATTCGAGCGGCGGTTTCATCACATCGAGGCGAGGTTGGCGCGGAAGGGCTCGGCGCCCGCTAGCGCTACGCTGGACGAGATGGAGGCGCTTTGGGTGGAGGCGAAGGGGTTGGAGCGGAAATAGGGGGGGCTTTGCCCCCACAAAGCGAGGGTTGTGTTCATGAAACTGGAACATATGCGCGGCCGTTACAGCGCCAGCGCGCAATTTTTTCACTGGCTTTCGGCGCTTCTGGTTGGGGTCGCCTGGCTTCTAGGCCAGTTGCGCGACGATTTCGAGCGCGGCGAGCCGCGCCGGATCGTCGATTTTGTCCATGTGTCGTCCGGCCAATTGATCGTCGCTCTGCTGGCGCTGCGCATCATATGGCGCTTTATCGATCCACCGTCGCCAGAGGCGAGCCCGGCCGGCCCTTGGGCCGATCGCGCCGCGAAATTCGCGCATATCCTTCTTTATGTCCTCTTGATCGCCGCGCCAGCGGCGGGAGTGGTCACGCTGTTCGCCGAAGGCAAGTCGTTGCCGTTGTTCGGCCTAGGCGAAATCGCTTCCCCTTGGGCCAAGGACAAGGCGCTCGAACATTCCGCCAAGGAAATCCACGAGTGGTTGGCCAATGGGTTGATCGTCCTAGCGGCGCTTCACGCAAGCGCGGCGCTCGCGCATCACTTCCGGCTGCGCGATGGCGTGCTGAAGCGGATGCTGCCGCGATGGATCGCGGAGTGAAGTAGCGCTCGGGCGGGCGGCGATTGCGCGAGAGTTCCCTAAGCCACCCGCGCCGCAGCCGGAAACCGCCGCGCCAGTTCGCCAAACCTCTCCGGCGCGACGCGCAGCAGCAGCCGCACGTCGCCTTCCGGCAGGGGCTCGCGCTCCAGCACCTCGGCGTGGCTGTAGGCCCAGGCGAGGCCTTCGCCATCGGCGCGGTCTAGCGTCAGCGCCAGCGTCACGCGGCCGGCGGCGAGCAGGGTCTCGACTCGCAGCAACAGCGCCTCGAAGCCCTCCCCGGTCAGCGCCGAGACCAGCATCGGGCGCTCGGCGTCGTCGTCCCGCCGCGCCGAAAGCCGCATCCCCTCCAGCCGCTCGGTGTCGAGCGCGTCGATCTTGTTCCACACTTCAATGGTCGGCTTGCGGTTCTCGCCGGCGAGGCCGAGTTCCTCGATGATCTTCTCGACGTCGCGCCCCTGCGCCTCCCAGTCTTCATGGGAGACGTCGCGCACATGCAGCACCACGTCGGCCTGCGTAACCTCCTCCAGCGTCGCGCGGAAGGCGGAGATCAGCATAGTCGGCAGGTCGGAGATAAAGCCCACCGTGTCGGACAGCAGCGCCCTGCCCCCATGCGTCAGCCGGATTTCGCGCAAAGTCGGGTCCAGCGTCGCGAACAGCAGGTTTTCGGCGAAGACGCTCGCCTTTGTGAGGCGGTTGAACAGCGTCGATTTGCCGGCGTTGGTGTAGCCGACCAGCGCGATCACCGGATAGGGCACGTCGCGCCGCGTCTTGCGGTGCAGGCCGCGCGTGCGCTTGACCTTATCGAGCTCGTTCTCGATGCGGCGCATCCGCTCCTCGATCAAGCGGCGGTCGGTTTCGATTTGCGTTTCGCCGGGGCCGCCGAGGAAGCCGAAGCCGCCGCGCTGGCGTTCAAGATGGGTCCAGCTGCGCACCAGCCGGGATTTTTGATATTCGAGATGCGCCAGCTCCACCTGCAGCGCGCCCTCCCTGGTGCGCGCGCGGCGCCCGAAGATTTCGAGGATCAGCCCGGTGCGGTCGATGACCTTGGCGTTCCAGGCTTTTTCGAGATTGCGCTGTTGCACCGGCGAGAGCGCGCAATCCATCGAGACGAGCGCGATCTCGCGCTCCTTGACGATCTCGCCGATTTCCTCGACCTTGCCCTTGCCGAGGTAAGTCGCGGGCCGCACCTCGTTTAGCGAGACGCCGATTTCGTCGACGATATCGAGGTCGATCGCCAGGGCGAGGCCGACGGCCTCGGCGAGACGCGCCGTGGGATCGCGGACGGACATATCGCGGGAGGGCCGCGTCGGATAGGGTCCCAGCACCAATGCGCGCGTCTTGGCGCCCTGGGCGGTTTCGGACGTCTCCAAACGTCCTGATTTGTCTTCGCTCAACCGGTCCTATGCCTTTCCTTGGCGCGTGGTTTCGTCAAAACGCGCCTGCTATCGCTTGTCGCCGACGCCGCCCTCGCCCTCATCGCCGGGCTCGAACATGTGAATCGGATGGCCCGGCATGATCGTGGAGATCGCATGCTTGTAGACAAGTTGCGAATGTCCGTCTCGCCGGAGCAGCAGGCAGAAATTGTCGAACCAGGTCACGATGCCCTGGAGCTTCACGCCATTGACAAGGAATATAGTGAGCGGGACTTTGTTTTTCCGAACGAAGTTCAAAAAAGTATCCTGCAGGTTCTGCGCGCGCTCCGACATTCGCTATCCTGTTCTTTTCGTTGAGCGCCGCCAAACGGCGCCGCCTCGAGTTCGTTGCCTCGACTCTAACCCATAATCTTGCATTAGAGCGCGACTGCCGCCGAGGCGCAAGCTACAACTGGTCCGCGTAGCGCGGAATCGCGCTAAAATCACCGCCTCCGCGCCGAAACTCGGTTAAGACAAAGGAGCCGTCGCTCGCGCCGCGAAACGCCTCCGTCACTCGATCTCCAGCGATTTCAGTTTGCGGTGCAGCGCCGAGCGCTCCATGCCGATGAATTCCGCCGTGCGCGAAATATTGCTCGAAAAGCGGCTCAACTGCGCGATCAGATATTCCCGCTCGAACACTTCGCGCGCCTCGCGCAGCGGCAGGCTCATCAGCTTTTCGCCGCGCACGCCGGCCGGCGTCGCCGGAACCAATTCGCCGACGTCCGCCGGCAGCATCTCGGCGGTGATTTCCGTTCCGGCGTCGCCGGGCGACAAGATCATCAGCCTTTCGACATTGTTCCGCAATTGGCGAATATTGCCCGGCCAGTCGTACATCTGCAGCACCGCCATCGCGTCNNCGCTCGAACAGCGAGGGCACGCGCATCGTCGCCACGGCGAGGCGATGGAACAGATCCTCGCGCAGAGTCCCCTCTTCTATCGCCGATCCGAGATCGCGCGCCGACGACGAAATGATCCGCACGTCGACCTCGACCCGCTTCGCGCCGCCGACGCGCAAGAACGTCTGGTCGATCAGCACGCGCAGTATCTTGGCCTGGGTGTCCCTCGGCATGTCGGCGATTTCGTCGAGAAACAGCGTGCCGCCATGCGCTTCCTCGAGCGCGCCGATTCTTTGCCCGCCGGCGCGATCCTCGAGGCCGAAGAGTTCGGCCTCCATGTTTTTCGGGGTGATCGTCGCGGAGTTGATGACGACGAATGGGGCCCCCGCCCGCGGCGACGCCTCGTGGATGCAGCGCGCCGCGAGTTCCTTGCCGACGCCCGGCGACCCGGTGATCAACACCCGCGAATTGACGGGCGCCACCTTCGCGACCATTTGCTGCAACTGGACCGTCGGCAGGGAACTGCCGACGATACGGTCATGCGCGCCGGAGCGCATCCGCAAGGCCGAGACCTCGCGGCGCAACTGATAGGCCTCCAGCGCCCGCTCGGCCACCAGCACGAGACGGTCGGCCTTGAACGGCTTCTCGATGAAGTCATACGCGCCCATGCGAATGGCCGTCACCGCCGTCTCGATATTGCCGTGGCCGGAGATCATCACGACCGGCAATGTGCGATGCAGTTTCTGAATCGCCTCCAGCACCTGCAATCCGTCGAGACGCGAGCCCTGCAGCCAAATATCGAGAAAAACGAGATGCGGCCGCCGGGTGGCGATGGCGGCCAGGGCCTCGTCGGCGTCCTTGGCCACGCGGGTTCTATGGCCCTCGTCGCTCAAAATGCCGGCGACCAGTTCCCGGATGTCCGCTTCGTCGTCGACGATGAGAATGTCGCTCGCCATCACGCCCCACTCTTTTCGACACGCGAGGGCTGCTCGCTTCTCAACGCTTTTTCCGCCAGCTCCGCCGGCGCCATCGGCAGCAGCATGCGCACGCGGGCGCCCCTCCCGTCCGGCGCGTCGAGCAGTTCCAGCTTGCCGCCATGATCTTCGATGATCTTGGCGACAATGGGCAACCCCAATCCGGTCCCCTCGGCGCGCGTCGTCATATAAGGCTCCAGCAGTAGTTGACGGTTGACGGCGGGAAATCCCTTGCCATTGTCGATCACATCCAGTTCGGCCCATTGATCGCGCTGGCGCAAGCAGATTCGCACCACGCCCTTGTCGACGGCCTGCGCCTGGTCTCGTCCGGAAATTCCCTCGATCGCGTTCTTCACGATATTTTGCAGCCCCTGAGATAAGAGTCGACGGTCGAACATCGCGTGAAGCGCGGGTTGCGGCAGATCTTCCAAAATATCCACATCGGAGTTGCCGACTCGCATCAAGAAGGCGACTTGCCGCACGCATTCGCAGAGGTCATCCGGTTCGAGGCGCGCCTTGGGCATGCGCGCGAAGGACGAGAATTCGTCCACCATGCGCTTGATGACGTCGACCTGCCGCACGATCGTGTCTATGCATTGATCGAACACATCGCGATCGGTGGAAATCAGCTTGCCATATTTGCGCTTCAGGCGTTCCGCCGAGAGCTGGATCGGCGTCAGCGGATTTTTAATCTCATGGGCGATGCGCCGCGCCACGTCGGCCCAGGCGGAACTGCGCTGCGCGGTGACGAGATCGGTGATGTCGTCCAGCGTCACGACGAAGTTAGGACGCCCTTCGACGGCTCTAGCGGAAGTGACGCGGACATTGTAGGTGCGCTCGCTCACGCCGCGCTTGATCGTCAGTTGGCGCTGCACGGCGCGCGGAAAGGCTTCCGCCGCGTCCTTGAGGATCGGCGCGAGTTCGGGCATCGCCGCCAGCGCCCGCTCGCCCGCCGGCGCGCCCTGCCCGGTCAAGCGCAGCAATTCCGCGGCCGAGCGGTTGACGACATTGATCGCGCCATTGGCGTCGACGCCGATCACCGCCGCGGGCACGCCGGCGAGCACCGCCTCGGTGAATTCGCGCCGCTCGTCGTTGATGCGATTGGCCTCCAGCAGCCGGCTTTTTTGCAAATCCAGCTCGGTCGTCATCTTGTTGAAAACGTCGCCAAGGCGCGCGAGATCGCCGTGCGAGCGATCGACGTCGACGCGCACGTCGAGGTTTCCCGCCGAGACCTGATCGGTCGCGGCGATCAATGTGCGAATCGGCGCGACGAGGCGATTGGCGAAATCCAGTCCGACCCAGATCGACGACAGCAGCATGATCGTCGTGAGCAGCGCGTACATCGTGACGAAGGCGCGTTTCACCGTGACCCCGTACGCTTCATAGGCGTCGTAATTATTGATGAGTATTTCCGCCTGTTGCGGAAATTCGACCGCGAAGGGGTCTATCGCGCGCGTGACGTAAAGAAAAGTGTCGGGAAAGGAGCTGAGCGCGCGCAGCGCGACGAAGGTCTTGTCGTCGTCGATCAGCAGACACAGGCGTTCGCCTTTGCGCGCGTTCTCGAATTCCGACAAGGGCGGCGCGATGATGATGGCGGCGGAAGCGCCGGACACATCGACGCGGTCGAGAATTTCGCCGCTTGGCTTGATCAGCGCCGCCGCCGAAAAATCCAGAAACTTTGCACGCGAGGCGAAAAACTCGTGGAACTTCGAGCGGTCGAGCATGAAGGTCAGGGCGCGGTCGAGGTCATAGGCCGAAAGCTGCGCCTCCTGCAGCAGCGCGCCGCATTGCGTCTCGCGGAACACGCGCGCGGCCTCGGCCGTGTTGTGCACGAAGCCCTTCACATTGGACATGAAGGCGGGATTGAGCGCCCGCTCCAGGCTGACCGAGCCGACCACCGCCAGCAGCAGGGCGGGAACAAGCGCGATGATCGAGAAGAAGGCCACGGTGCGCACATGCAGCCGCGCGGCGGCCTCCCCGGCGCGCCATGCCTTGAACAGGGTCCACGACTGGCGGAACACCATGCCGGCCAGCAGGACCAGCGCGGCGCCGTCGACGCCGTAAAGCATCAGCAGCCTGTCGCCGGTCGGCGCGATCGGCCCCAACTCGGCCATCACCAGAAATGTCGCCAAGGCGCAGGCGACCGCGATCACCACCACGATCGGGCCGATCCAGGGCCTGAACGATCGCTTCTGCCGGGGCGCCGCCCCCCCTTCGCTTGTTTCTCCGGAAACGGACATAGGTCTCTATAAGCCGGGCCGCGAGCGCCGGCAATAAAAGCGGTGACTTCGCTTCTTCCCGGCTTATTCCTCGCGGTGGTAGAGCGTCCAGGCGAAGCCCGAAAGCCCCCAGGCCGGAAAGCTTTCATCGCGTTGGTAGATTGTCGGACAAGCGGCCGGGCCGGCGGTCTTTCGCGCGGGGAGATCCGGCGGCGTGCTCGGCATCGCGACCGATATGAGCCAATCCGGCGCGTTGGCGCACCAGTCCTGCTCGAGAACGCGCGTCGCGGCGATTCCGGCGCGATCCGCCTCATATTCCACGACCGCCCTTGTTTCGCCCTTGGCGAAATCGGCGGCGTAGGTCACCGGGCCGCGCTCGCTCATTCGCTTGAAAGCCGCGACATAAGCGCCGCGCCCCAAGGAAAAGAAGCTCGCCAGATTGGACGCCTGTCCCGCGACGATTAGCGCGAGAACCGCGATCGACGCGCCGCGAGCCGCGCCCTTGCGGCTCCATAGCGCGGCGAGACCGTCGCTCGTCAGCAGCAGCAGGCCGATCGCCGCGGTCAAATGAAAACGCGGATAAAACTGGCTGGGCAGGCGCAGCGCGACATGCGCCAGCGGCAGTCCGAAAATGGCGATCGCCGGAAACCAGCGCCGCCCCGCGGGAACGAGCGCCAGCATCGCCAGGGCGAAAGCGGCGGCGGCGGCGACGACGGCAGCGTCGTCCATCGCCTGGGGAAGGCCGAGCACGGTCCGCGCCACGCCGGAGAGCCCTTGGCCGAGCAAGGTGAAGGTGAAGGGCTCCATCGCGCCGACGCGGAAATCGGGGGCGAAGGCGCCATGCACGAAGAGGCCGACCGCCGGAAGAGTCGCGGCCGCCGCCGCGAGGCCAATAGGCAGGGAGCGCCGCAGCGCCGCCTGCAATCCATCGCCGCGCGACCAGGATCGCGCGAAAAAACTCGCGCAAAGCGCGGCGGTCGCCTCGACCATGGTGAGATGGAAGAAGGTTCCGACGCAAATCGCCGCGGCGAAGAGAACGGTGTTCCTGGTCCTGGCGTCACCGTCGAGGATCGCCAGCAGCGTGTCATAGGCGACGAGGACGGCGAGGATCATGCCGGCATAGCCGCGCGCCTCGGAGCCGTAGTGCACGAAGAAATAGCCGATGGCCATGAGCAGCGCGGCGATGGCGCCGGAGGCCTCGCTAAAGCGCCGGCCGACGGCGCACGCCGCTAGAACGCCCAATGTCCCCAGCAAAATCGCCGGCAGCCGCATCAACAGGATGGGCGCGTCGGGACCAATGAGCCAGATCCAGGCGGAATTAAAAAAATGATTGTTGTCGTGATGGACTTTGAAAAACACGTCGCCGAGCGATTTGACCGGCTCGAGCAGCCGCAAGGTCCAGATTTCGTCCAGCCACAAATCGCCTTTCGCCCCGACGATGCGCAGACAAAGCCCCGCCGCGACGGCGGCGAGAACGACAAGGCCGAGGGGGTTCGCGCGCTCCAGCGCCGCTTGCAAGGGAGCCGCCCGCGGGGACGGAGACGGCGCGACCGGGTTTTTCAGCAAATTCATGAGCCAGTGTTCGTCGCGCGCAAGGCGCGGGCGCGCCTTGCCGATCCGCAAGCTAAAAGACCCAGATTGACAATTTGTGTACGGCGCCGTTCGGCGCTCGCGCCCTACCTCGGCAGCCGCATCAGCCTGATATCAAGATCGTTGACTTTCTTGCGCAAGGTGTTTCGGTTAAGGCCGAGCAGTTCCGCCGCCTTGATCTGGTTGCCGCGCGTCGCCGATAGAGCCGCCGAGATCAGCGGAATTTCAATCTCGCGGATGATGCGGTGATAGAGCCCTGGCGGCGGCAGGCTATCGCCGCAATCGCGAAACAGCTTGGCGAGATGTTGTTCGACCGAGGCGGAAAGAGTCATCCCGCTTTCCAGCTCCATGTCCGGCGCCGGCCGACTGCCCGTCGCGAGCTTTTCGGGCGCGCGCGGGTTATCCTGATCGAGCTCCGCCTCGATAAGCTGTTCGGAGACGACCTCCTGCGGATGCAGCGCCGTCAGGCGGCGGATCAGATTCTCCAATTCGCGGATATTGCCGGGCCAGCGATAGCGCTTCATCCGGTCGAGCGCCGCCTGTTCGATATATTTTTGCGGCAGGCCCTCGCTGACCGCGACCTTGAAGAAGTGATTGACGAGGTCCGGAATGTCCTCGGCGCGCTCGCGCAGCGGCGGCAGCCGCAGCGGCACGACGTTGAGCCGGAAATAAAGATCCTCGCGGAACAGGCCCTGCTGGATCAGAATCCGCAGATCCTTGTTGGTGGCGGCGACGATGCGGACATTGGTCTTGATCGGCGTGCGCCCGCCGACCGTCGTGTATTCGCCCTGCTGCAGCACGCGCAGCAAACGGGTTTGCGCCTCCATCGGCATGTCGCCGATTTCGTCGAGAAACAGCGTGCCGCCCTCGGCCTGTTCGAAGCGCCCGGCGGAGCGTTGCGCGGCGCCGGTGAAGGCCCCCTTCTCGTGGCCGAATAATTCGCTCTCGATGAGGTCGCGCGGAATGGCCGCCATGTTGATGGCGACGAAGGGGCCTTTCTTGCGCTTGCCGTAATCGTGCAACGCGCGGGCCACCAATTCCTTGCCGGTGCCGGACTCGCCGTTGATCAGCACGGTGAGGTCGGTCTGCATCAGGCGCGCGAGCGAGCGATAGATTTCCTGCATCGCCGGCGAGCGACCGACGAGCGGCATGCCCTCGATCTCCTCGGCCGGGCCGGTGTCGCCGTTCTTGCGCGGCTCGGCCATCGCGCGGCCGACGATGCCGACCAACTCCTTGAGGTCGAAGGGCTTCGGCAGATAGTCATAGGCGCCCCGCTCCGAGGCGCGGATCGCGGTCATGAAGGTGTTTTGCGCGCTCATGACGATGATCGGCAGCTCGGGCCGCAGTTTCTTGATGCGGGGCAGCAATTCGAAGGCGTTTTCGTCCGGCATCACCACGTCGGTGACGACGAGATCGCCCTCGCCCGATT